>JAVHVL010000327.1:0-10644 GCA_032160565.1 Pseudonocardiales bacterium
CTGGCGTCCGGCCCCGGCACGGATCTCAAGGTGCTCGCCACCGGGCTGGGCTTCGGCATCCTGCTCGACGCGACGATTGTCCGGTCGCTGCTCGTGCCGTCGCTGGTGTCGCTGTTCGGACGCTGGAACTGGTACCTGCCGGCCGGCGTGGCGCGGTTGCTGCGGGTGCCGCCGTCCATCCCGCACCGCGAAGAGGACCGCGTGGCGCAACCCGTCGGCGTCGGCTGATCAGCCCGATTTCGATCAGCACGGTTTCGATCAGCACGGTTTCGATCAGGTCGGCTCGGGCGGTCCGGCGTGCTGCCGGATCCAGCTGTGCATGGCGATGCCCGCCGCGACCCCGGCGTTGATGGACCGGGTCGAGCCGTACTGCGCGATCGAGCAGGCCAGGGCCGCGGCCGCGCGGGCCTCGTCGGTCAACCCCACGCTCTCCTGACCGAAGAGCAGAAGCGCCTTGCGCGGCAAGGTGATTGCCTCGATCGGTTGCGCCCCCGGCAGGTTGTCCACGGCGACGATGGTGTAGCCGTCGGCGCTCGCGCGGGCGGTCAGGTCGGCAACGGTCGGCATGTGGCTGACGTGCTGGTAGCGGTCGGTGACCATCGCGCCGCGCCGGTTCCATCGCCTGCGTCCGACGATGATCACCTCGCGGGCCAGGAACGCGTTCGCCGTCCGGACGACGGTGCCGATGTTCAGGTCGTGCTGCCAGTTCTCGATCGCGACGGCGAAGTCATGGCGGCGGGTGTCCAGGTCGGCCACGATCGCCTCGAGGCGCCAGTACCGGTACCGGTCGACGACGTTGCGGCGGTCGCCGTGGCGGAGCAGCTCCGGGTCGAAGCGCGGGTCGTCCGGCCACGGCTGCGGATGCGGGCCGACACCGACGGGCAGGTCGGGCGTCGCGTCAGACGTGTCCGGACCGGTCAGGACAGCCCCAGGTCGGCGAGCGTGTAGGCACTGCGGTACTCGAGCCCCGCCGCCTCGATCGCCCCTCGCGCGCCGCGGTCGACGATCACCGCGACACCGACCACCTCGGCACCGGCCTCGCGCAGCGCCTCGACCGCGGTCAGCGGGCTGCCGCCGGTGGTGGAGACGTCCTCCACGACCAGCGCCCGCCGCCCGGCGACGTCCGGCCCCTCGATGCGGCGCTGCAGCCCGTGCTGTTTCTCCGCCTTGCGCACGACGAACGCATCCACGGCGCCGCGCGAGGCGTGCAGGACCGCGGTCGCCACCGGGTCGGCGCCCAGCGTGAGGCCGCCGACGGCGTCGTAACTCCAGTCAGCCGTCACCTCGCGCAGTACCCGCCCGACGAGGGGCGCGGCCGCACCATGCAATGTGATGCGGCGCAGGTCGATGTAGTAGTCCGCCTCACGGCCGGAGGAGAGGATCACCTTGCCGTGCACGACGGCGATGTCCTTGATCAGCTGGAGCAGTTCGTCGCGGTCGGTCACGACGGTGACCCTAGCGAAATCGCGCGGACGACCCTCGGCCGCGGCGGTCAGAACGCGCGGCGGGCCATGATGCGGCGCAGCACGGGGCGGGGCAGTATCCGCGCGCCGGTGACGAGCGCCTTGTACTGCCGGCCCGGGACGCTGATCGGCCGCCCCTTCGCGGCGTCGGCCAGCCCTTCGGCCACCACCGTCGCGGCGTCCAGCCACATCCGGTCCGGCACGTGCGACATGTCCTTCTGCGCGCGCTCGTGGAACTCGGTGTGCGTGAAGCCCGGGCAGACCGCCGTGACGGCGACGCCCGAGCCCGCCAGCTGCACCGACAGCGCCTCGCTGAACATCGTCACCCACGCCTTGCTCGCGGAGTAGGTCGCGTTGCCGCCGCGCGGGACGAAGCCGGCCACCGACGAGACGTTGATGATCTGCCCCGATCGCCGCGCCGTCATCGCGCGGACGGCGGCGTGCGTGAGCCGCAGCACGGCCCGGACGTTGAGGTCCAGCTGGCGCTCCTCATCGGCCAGCTCGGCGTCGCCGAAGGCGCGGTACATGCCGAGGCCGGCGTTGTTGACGAGCACGTCCACCGGTCTGTCCGGGTCCGCGATCCGCTCCGCCACCGCGGCGCAGCCGGCTTCGGTGGTGAGGTCGGCGGCCAGCACCGCGACGCTCACCCCGAAGCGGTCGGCGAGCGTGGCGCGGCAGGTCTCGAGCCGCTCGAGGTCACGTGCGACCAGCACCTGGTCGTGGCCGCGAGCCGCGAGTTGGCGGGAGAACTCGGCCCCGATGCCCGCCGTCGCGCCGGTCACGAGCGCCGTCGGCATCAGGCCTCGGTCCGCCGTGACTTGCTCGCCTTCGCCCGGCTGCGCGCCAGCTCGGCGCCGCGGGCGATCGCGTCGGCATCGCTGCGCCCTTTCGCCTTGGGCGCCTTGCTCGTCGGCTGGCTGGTGTCCTGGGCGGTGTTGTCCTTGGTCATCCGGACCTGCTTGCGCAGGTCGGCGCCAGACGGGCGCCCGCCACCCGCTTTCGCGCCGGCCTTGGCACCCGGAGCTGGCCGCGGCCGGGGGCGGAACAGGGCATTGAGCAGCCCCGGCCGAGCAGGCTGCGCTGCCGCCGCCATCGCGCCCTTACGGGCAGCGGCCGCCTCGCGGAAGTAGCGGCGCGAGTCGGGCAGGAAGAGCAGGACGATGACGGCGATGGACGCCAATCCCGAGAGCACCAGTGCCACCTGCGGCACGACGGGCCAGCCCTTGGCCGGAACCACGCTGAACGGTCCCCCGGTCATCACGATGACGATGAGCAATGCCCAGCGCGTCATGCTGGCCGTGCCCGCCTTGCGCAGGCTGTACGCAAGCAGCAGCAGGGCGATCGACACGATCAGCGCCTGCCACACTCCGCTGATCCGCCACGCGTGCAGGTCGCGGGCGACCTGGGCTGGGCCGTAGGGACTCTTCGGCGTCTTCGCGTCGTGGTTGGACTTCACCAACAGCCGCCCGAGCTGGTCGGTGTAGCCGAATATGCCGACCGTGCGGATTGCCATGAACACGACCTGCGCCACAACGGCGGCGATCGCCAGGCTGATCGTCCGCGGCAGGGTCGGCGGGACCGGCTTCGTCGAATCTGCGGATGTCTCCATGGTGTCGCTCACCGGCGCAGTGTACGTGGGGGCTGAGACCGCGCCCCTGCGCCGACCGCGGTGGGGCGACTCAGCGGTTACAGTCGGAGCCCGGGCGCAGCAGCGCACCGTGGACGAGGGCGCGCTCAACAGGCAGCTGCGCACAATGACGGAGGGCGCGATGACGACACCGCGCGGGGACGGAGCGGACCCGTCGGACCCGACCGCGGAGCCGGTGTCGTTCGAGAAGCCGGCGGCGGAGCAGCCGTTCGACCCGTACCGCTTCGGCGCTCCGGAGCACCCCGTCCCGCCGGAGTACGCGCCGCCCGGCTACCGCCCGCCGCCACCCACACAGCCGGCCGAGCTGCAGCAGCCGCAGGCCTACCCCGGGTACGCGGGCGGGCCGTACGCCGACCAGCCCTACGCGGGTCAGCCCTACGCGGGTCAGCCCTACCCGGGGCAGCAGTATCCTTATCCGCCGCCGTACGCCACCCAGTACCCGCCGCCCAAGACCGGCAACGGCAAGGCGATCGCGGGGCTCGTGCTGGGCATCCTGGCGATCCTCTTCTGCTGGACGAGCCTCCTGGACATCGTGCTGGTGGCGCTCGGGCTCATCTTCGGCTTCCTCGGCATCGGCGAGGCCAGGCGCACCGGATCCGGGCGCCGGATGGCCATCACGGGGGTGGTCTGCGCGCTGGTGGGTGCCCTGGCGGCGACCCTCATGACCGTCTGGTACTTCCAGCGGATCCAGCCGTGCCTCGACAACTACGCGCAGAACTCCGTCGCCTACAACCAGTGCCTCCACGAGCGCTTCTGAGCGGCTACGGCCGTAGCACCGCCGCGAACGGCAGGTTCCGCAGGACGGTGAACAGCGCGCAGACGACCACCAGCCAGACCACAGTCGGCGCCGTGATGCGCCGCGGCGGTCTGCCGCGCCGAGCGCGCCACACCCACTCCAGCCACAGGGCGATGAGCACAGGCAGGGCGAGCACGAAGACGGCGTTGTCGCGAAGCGCAGCCGCAATGTCGGCGTGGGCGAGCGAGTAGGTCGCGCGCAGGCCACCGCAGAGCGGGCACCACAATCCGGTAGCTGCGCGGAGCGGGCACAGCGGGATGTGCGTATGCGTCGGGTCGACCGCGAGGTCCACTGCGCCCAGGGCGAGCGCCGCCGCGGCCACTCGGTACGGCGCGCCGCGGGCCGCCCGGGTGAGTGGCGCCGCCCGCTGCGCGCCCGACACGAGGGTGCCCGTCATCAGCGGGCGGTCATCACGGGGCTGTCACTTGGCCGGGATCACGACGGAGTTCGAGGCCTTGTCGTGCCAGCCCTGCCTGCGCTGGCTGTCGAAGAACGGTGACCAGTACCCGAGCGTGCAGATCGCGCCGGTGACGGCCATCACCAGCCACCGCAGCGCCGCACGAGCCGGCCCGATCAGCCCGCCGGTATTGACGTCGACGACCCTGATCCCGGCGGCGCGATGCCCGGGCGTCTGCCCCTTCGTACCGACGAAGTAGGCAGAGTAGGCAATCCCGAGCGCGAGCGCGATGAGGTCGAGCGCCCAGGTGCCGGAGAATTGCACGCTATTGGTGCAGTTGCCGGCGGCGTCACAGGTCTTGTTGCTCCGGAACGAGCCGAACAGCGCCGCGATGATCACCGCCGGGACGGCGATGATGATCGAGTCCAGCACCAGCCCGCCGAACCGTGCCCCCATGCCGGCCTTCCGGCCGCCGGGCACCGGGGCGGGCGGCGGTCCGTACCCGTACGGCGCCGGCGGCATCTGCCCCGCGGGATACCCGGGCTGCGGCGCCCCGTACGGCGGCGGGCTGGGGTAACCGTACGGGGGCTGCTGGCCGTACGGCGGTTGCTGGCCGTACGGCGGCGGCGGGCCGTACGGCGGGGGTTGCTGGCCGTAGGGCGGCGGCGGGGGTGGCTGCTGCGGCGGACGGTACGGGTCCTGCGGGTCACCGGAGTCTGACGACGTCATGCTGCCCTCCTCGCTGGCGCGACATGATTAGCTCCTCGCTGACGGGGCCAGGAGCAGCCGGCGTTCGAGGATTGTCGCGTCATGCTCCCGCGACGTCCAGCCCCGAGCGGTCCTCCCGCGCGTCGACGCGCACGGTCTGCCCGTCCCGGACCTCGCCGGCGAGCAGCGCCCGCGCCAACGCGTCCCCGATCGACGTCTGCACCAGCCGCCGCAGCGGTCGCGCGCCGTAGAGCGGGTCGAAGCCGTTCAACGCCAGCCACTCCCGCGCCGCGTCGGTGACCTCGAGGGTCAGCCGCCGCGCCTCCAACCGCTTGGCCAGCGCCGCCACCTGGATGTCGACGATCCGGGTGAGGTCCTCGGTGCTCAGCGCGTCGAAGATCACGATGTCGTCGAGGCGGTTGAGGAACTCCGGCTTGAAGTGCTCGCGGACGATCGCCGTTACCGAGTCGCGCTTGATCTCGTCGGGCAGGTCGCTGACGAGCGCGTGCGAGCCGAGGTTCGAGGTCAGCACCAGGATCGCGTTGCGGAAGTCCACGGTGCGCCCCTGACCGTCGGTCAGGCGGCCGTCGTCCAGCACGGCGAGCAGCACGTCGAACACGTCTTGGTGCGCCTTCTCCACCTCGTCGAAGAGCACGACGCTGTACGGACGGCGCCGCACCGCCTCGGTGAGCTGCCCCCCTTCGTCGTAGCCGACGTAGCCGGGGGGTGCCCCGACGAGTCGAGCCACCGAGTGCTTCTCGGAGTACTCGCTCATGTCGATGCGCACCATGGCGCGCTCGTCGTCGAACAGGAATGCCGCGAGGGCCTTGGCCAGCTCGGTCTTGCCGACACCGGTCGGGCCGAGGAAGAGGAACGAGCCGGTGGGGCGGTTCGGGTCGGAGATGCCCGCCCGCGCACGGCGCACCGCGTCGGAGACGGCCTGCACCGCGGCCTTCTGGCCGACGACCCGCGAGCCGAGCTCGTCCTCCATGCGCAGCAGCTTGGCGGACTCGCCCTCCATCAGCCGCCCGGCGGGGATGCCCGTCCATGCGGACACGACGTCGGCGATGTCGTCCGCGGTGACCTGCTCCTTCACGAGCACGTCCTCCTGCGGCTCCGCCTCGCTGGCGGCCTGCAGCTCCTTCTGCAACGTCGGCAGCTCGCCGTAGAGCAGCCGCGACGCGGCCTCGAAGTCGCCGTCCCGCTGTGCCCGCTCGATCTGCCCCTGCAGTTCGTCGATCCGCTCCTTGAGCTCGCCGACCCGGTTCAGGCCCGTCTTCTCCCGCTCCCAGCGTGCGTTCAGGGCGTCGAGCTGCTCGGTGAGATCCGCCTTGTCGGCGCGCAGCTTGGCCAGCCGCTGCTTGGACGCCTCGTCGCTCTCCTTCTTGAGCGCGAGCTCCTCCATCGTGAGCCGGTCGACGGCGCGCTGCAGTTCGTCGATCTCCACCGGTCGCGAGTCGATCTCCATCCGCAGTCGCGAGGCCGCCTCGTCGACCAGGTCGATCGCCTTGTCCGGCAGGAAGCGGCTGGTGATGTAGCGGTCGGACAGCGTGGCCGCGGCGACCAGCGCGCCATCGTTGATCTGCACCTTGTGGTGCGCCTCGTAGCGCCCCTTCAGCCCGCGCAGGATCGCGATGGTGTCCTCGACGGACGGCTCGCCGACCAGCACCTGCTGGAAGCGCCGCTCCAGCGCCGGGTCCTTCTCGATGTGCTCGCGGAACTCGTCCAGGGTGGTGGCGCCGACCATGCGCAGTTCACCGCGCGCGAGCATCGGCTTCAGCATGTTGCCCGCGTCCATCGCGCCATCGCCCGTGGCGCCGGCACCGACGACGGTGTGCAGCTCGTCGATGAAGGTGATGATCTGCCCGCCGGCGTCCTTGATCTCGGTGAGGACGGCCTTGAGCCGCTCCTCGAACTCACCGCGGTACTTCGCGCCGGCCACCATCGCGCCGAGATCCAGCGCGACGATCCGCTTGCCCTTCAGCGTCTCCGGCACGTCACCCTTGTCGATGCGCTGCGCCAGCCCCTCGACGACCGCGGTCTTGCCGACACCGGGCTCGCCGATCAGTACCGGGTTGTTCTTCGTGCGCCGCGACAGCACCTGCACGACACGCCGGATCTCGGCGTCCCGCCCGATGACCGGGTCGATCTTGCCCTCGCGCGCCGCGGCGGTCAGGTCGACGCCGTACTTCTCCAGCGCCTGAAACGTCCCCTCCGGGTCGGGCGAGGTGACCCGCGCCGAGCCGCGCACCGACTGCAGCGCGTCGGCGAGCGCCTCAGCCGTGACCCCGTGCTGCTTGAGCAGCTCGGCGACGTCGCCGCCCTGCTGCGCGAGCGCGATCAGCAGGTGCTCGGTGGAGACGTACTCGTCGGAGCGGTCGCGCGCCTCACGCTCGGCGGCGCTGAGCACGGCGAGCACGCCACGGGATGTCTGCGGCGCGGAGACCGATGAGCCGCTCGCCGAGGGCAGGCTGTCGACGAGCCGCTGCGCCTCCGCGCCAATCGTCAGCGGATCGACACCGACGGCGCGCAGCATCGGCCGGGGCAGCCCCTCGGCGTCGTCGAGCAGCGCCACGGTGAGGTGCGCCGGCTCGACGTTGGGGTTGCCCAGCTCGGCCGCTGTCTTGACGGCCGTCGACACAGCCTGCTGGCTGCGGGTGGTCAGGTCCATGGTTCGTTCACTCTCTCTCGTCGCTGATCAGCAGAGCAGAGCTGTCGAATCTCACTCTCAACGATTTCCCTCTCTTGATCGACGGATCTGCGTCAGCCATTTCCGACGCGGCGACGGGTACGCGTCAGCGATGCCGGCGCTGCGGCTTCCACACCACCAGCGCGGTGGACGGCCCGCGGTGGCGCACCACCTCTGCATGTGCGAACTCGAGCTGATCGAGCAGCTCGGCGACCCGCTGCTGGAGCGCGTCGACGTGCGACTCCAGCTCGATGATCCGCTTGATGCCGGCCAGGTTGACGCCTTCATCCTGCGACAGCCGCTGCACCTCGCGCAGCAACGCTACGTCGCGCGCGGAGTACCGGCGGCCGCCACCGAGGGTGCGGCCAGGCGTCACCAGGCCGAGCCGGTCGTACTGGCGCAGCGTCTGGGCGTGCATGCCGGCCAGCTGGGCGGCGACGGAGATGACGAAGACCGGCGCGTCCTCGGGGACTCCGCTGTTGCTCGTCTCAGCCATCGTCGCGCTCCTTCGCCGCGTGCCGGCCGCCGCGGGCAAGCGCCGCGGTGATCATCGGGCGCGGGTCGTCCGGCTGCGCCGCGGCGTACTTCTCCAGTGCCTCCTGCGCTTCGCTGTTGAGCTTCTGCGGCACCGCGACCTCGACCGTGACGAGCAGGTCGCCCGCGCCGCTCTTCTTCACGACGCCGCGGCCACGTACCCGCAACGTGCGGCCGGGCGGTGTGCCGGCCGGGATCTTCACGCGCACCGAGCCGTCGAGGGTGGGCACCTGCAGCGTGGTGCCGAGGGCGGCCTCCGGGAAGGTGATCGGCACCGTGATCGTGAGGTCGTCACCGCTGCGGCCGAACAGCTCGTGCGCTCCGACATGCACGGTGACGAACAGGTCACCCGCCGGTCCGCCGCGATCACCCGGCGTGCCCTTGCCCGGGATGCGCAGCTTGGCGCCGTCGCGGACACCGGCGGGGACCCGCACCGTGATCGTGCGGGTCTGCGTGGTGACGCCAGTGCCGCCGCAGTCGGGGCACGGGTCGTCGACGATCTGGCCGCTGCCGCGGCAGTCGCGGCACGGCTCGCTGAAGCCGAAGGCACCCTGGTTGTAGCTGACCATCCCCGAGCCGCCGCAGGTCGGGCACCGGCGGGGTGACGTTCCGGGGCGCGCGCCGTTGCCGTGGCACGTCTTGCACGTGGCCGGGCCGGACAGCCGCAGCGGCAGCGTGGCGCCGTGCACGGCCTCGTCGAAGCCGAGGTTCACGTCCGCATTGACGTCCTGCCCACGCATCGGACCTGCCGAGCGGGTGCGGGTACGGGTGTTGCCCGAGGCGCCGCCGAAGAGCCCTCCGAACAGGTCGCCCAGGTTGCCCGCGCCGGCACCACTCGTGCCGAAGATGTCGGACATGTCGAACGTCGAGCCGCCTGCGCCGCCGCCTGGGAACCCGCCGCCGCGGAAGGCGCCGGAGCCGAACAGCGAACGGGCCTCGTCGTACTCCTTGCGCTTCGTGTCGTCGGAGAGCACGTCGTAGGCCTCGGAGACCTCCTTGAAACGGGCCTCCGACTTCGCGTCGCCGGGGTTCTTGTCCGGGTGCAGCTCGCGGGCCAGCTTGCGGTAGGCCTTCTTGATCTCAGCTGCGGACGCGTCCTTGGCGACGCCCAGCGCCAGGTAGTAGTCCTTCTCGATGTAGTCCTTGGTGCTCACTGGGCATCACCTCCCTCGTTCACTCGGGCTGTTCGGGATCTGCGGGCTCGTGCGACGCCGGGTCCGGAGCCGGGGCCGGTGCGGGGTGCGGCGGCTCCGAGACGCCGACCATGGCCGGGCGCAGCAGCCGCTCGCCGTGCTTGTAGCCGACCCGCATGACGGTCGTGCAGGTCGGCTCGGTGACCTCGTCGGACTCGGCATGCTGGACGGCTTCGTGGATCACCGGGTCGAACGGGTCGCCGACCTCGCCGAACGGGGTCAGCCCGAGCTTGCTGAGCGTGCCGTCGAGGTGGTCGGCGACCGCTTTCAACGCGCCGGTCAGGTCACCGTGCGCACGGGCGCGGTCGATGTCGTCGAGCACGGGCAGCAGCTCGCTGAGCACCCGGCTGATCGCCACCTCGCCGGCGGCGAGCCGGTCACGCTCGGCCCGCTTGCGGTAGTTGGCGTACTCCGCCTGCACCCGCTGGAGATCACGCGTGCGCTCGTCGAGCAGGGTCGCCTCGACCATCGGCACCTGACCGGACTCGCCAGCCGGCTCGGGAGCCGCGCCGGGCACCCCACCGGGCGACGTGCCGGTGGGCGCGGCGGCCCCGTGGCGCGGCTCCCCGGTGACCGGGTCGATCCGCCGCTTGTCGCGGATCACGACCCGCTCCGGCTCCTCCGGCCGCCCCGCGTTGTCGGGACGCTCGGTCACTTCTGCTCCTCGGCCGGACCCTCGTCCACGACCTCGGCGTCGACGACGGATTCGTCAGCGGATCCGGATTCGGTTCCGCCGCCGGCAGCTGCGCCCGCAGCGCCGTCCGGGCTCGGCTCACCCTGCGCCGCCGCGTACATCGCGCCGCCCGCCTCGGAGGCCACCTTCGAGACCTTCTCCTGCGCGGACTTGATCGCCTCGATGTCGTTGCCGTTAAGGGCGGTCTTCAGCTCCTCGAGCGCGGACTCCAGCTCGGCCTTCTTGTCGGCGGGCAGCTTGTCGCCGCTCTCGCCGAGGAACTTCTCGGTGGCGAACTGCTGCCCCTCCGCCGAGTTGCGGACCTCGGCCTCGTCGCGGCGCTTGCGGTCCTCCTCGGCGTGCGCCTCGGCGTCCTTCATCATCCGGTCGATCTCGTCCTTGGACAGGCCCGAACCACCGGTGATGGTCATGCCCTGTTCTTTGTTGGTGGCGAGATCCTTCGCCGTCACGTGGACGATGCCGTTCGCGTCGATGTCGAAGGTGACCTCGATCTGCGGAACACCGCGCGGCGCCGGCGGCAGC
>JAVHVL010000374.1:0-2570 GCA_032160565.1 Pseudonocardiales bacterium
GTCGCGCACGCCGGCCGGCCATCCCCCGGCGCGAAGGATCGATCCCGCCGCCCCGCCGCGGGCGACCGCGTCGGTGTGCCCCGCGACGAACTGCGCGGCGCGGGCCGGGAACTGGTCCGGCACCCCGATGCGGGCGGTGGCGAGCGCGACGACGTCGATGCGCGCGTCCAATGCAGCGGCCGTCGCGGTCAACCGCGCCGCATCCGACGCCGAGCGCAGATCGACGAGCGTGGCGATGACGTACCGCTCCCGCGGCTGGAGCGCGTGCAGCGCGGCGATCGTGTTGAGCGCGGTGCGTCCCGTGGAGAGCTCGTCGTCGACGAGCACGAGCGGGCCGGGGCGGCACAGCAGGGTCGGATCCTCCGGCAGCAGCAGGTGGCTCGTCGCGTGGCTGTGCTCCTCCTCGAACCCACCCACCGGCTCGACGCCCGCCACCTGTCGACGGGTGGAGTGCAGGTAGTCCGTGCCGAGCGCGTCCGCCACGAGGTGCCCGAGCCCGGTCGCCGTCTCGGCATAGCCGAGCACGAGCGAGGCGCCCCCCACGTGCTCGCCGGCGAGGGCGCCCAGGCGGATTCCGGTGGCATGGACCAGTCGCGGGTCCGCGGGGACGTGCTTGCCCAGAACCGTGGACACCAGCAGGTGCGCGCGGCGTTCGTTGCGGCGGAGGGCGAGCCCGACCAGGTCGCGTACCGCGGACCCGCCGCCCTGCCCGGTGACGGCGAGGCCGAAGCGCTCGGCCACCCACGCCCCGGACCAGACCTCGGTCATCGGTGCAATCCGGCGCCGAGCAGGTCCACGTACGAGATCCCCTCGCGCGCCACCCCGAACACCTGGGCAGACCGGGTGACCCTGCGGGCCCAGGCGGTGTGCGGCTTGCTCTCGTTCATCTTGTTGTTGAAGGCCGACGAGTTCGCACCGCCGGCGCCCCCGGTGGCCAGGATGTCCGTAGCGTCGGCGAACTCCTCGGCGCTGACGACGGACAGGGCGTGCACCGGAGCGACGTGCGTCGGATGGATGACGGTCTTGCCGGTGAGGCCGTTGGCGCGGTCCAGCGCCACCTCGCGGATCAGCCCGTCGAGGTGCCCGGCGATCAGCTCTGCCCGCAACCGCCGCTCCGAGTGCTCGACGAACGGCGACTCCCGCAGCTGCGGCTTGAACATCCGCTCGGCGCTGGTGAAGTACTCCCACACCGGGCCGGTGACGACGTAGCCCGTGGCGTCGGCACGTCCGAACACGTTGACGACGTCGGCGATCACGTCGGCGATCATCCGCACGTCGTAGATCGTCAGGTCCCGCGAGCGGCGCAGCCCGTAGGCGGCGGAGAGATCCGTAGCGCCGATGCGCAGCGCCAGGACCTGCTCGCGGTACTTGTCCAGGAGGCGGCGCAGGGCGAGCAGCGTCTCCATCCGCGATTCGGCGAAGACGATCTCCCGCGATTCGAGCACCGGCATCGCCAGCAGGCGGTGGCCGGCCACGTCACCCGCCGCCACGACCGCGTCGAGGTACGCCGCGGCGCTCTCCTCGCCGAACTTCGGGATGACGAAGCCGGTCAGGACGCGAGCTCGCTCGCCGAGGGCAGCGATCAGCATCGGGATCTGCTGGGGGCTGCGCACCCGTACGAAGATCAGCGGCCCGTCGGCCTCGGATTCGGCGTGCGCGCTGAGCTGGGCGATCACGTTGGCCTCCGCGCTGAGCAGCTCGCCGTCGGCGATAGCGTCCTCCAGGCAGACGACTGTGCTGAGCACGCCCTGCGCGCGGCCGCGGGCGAGGTCCGCCGCCAGGTTCGGCCGGGTGGCCGGACTGTAGAGCGTCGCCCCGAGCGCAAGGGCAAGCACCTCGATCGGGGCGTCGGCGGCAAACGGCTCGGGCGCGCGCAGGAACAGCCGGCGCCTGTCGGCATCGGACAGGAAATCGAAGTGGCGCATCGCTATCCCCCGAGCTGTCACACGTATGGAACCGCCGTGTTCTGGCAGCATCCTGGCACGTTCACTCGACGGGCGTGCGATCGTCCAGCCAGGTGATCTGGTCGTAACCGTAGGCGCGGCTGGCTTCCCGCACGGACCCGGCGATCGGCTGCATCTCGGCGCGCAGCACGAACTCGCCGTGGACGTTGTACAGCGAGAGCAGCACGGCCATGTCGCCGGACAGCTCCTCCAGCGGCAGCTCGAGGCGGGCACCGCCGAACGTCGTGGTGATCAGCGTGCCACCCCACGTCAGCGGGGTGCGGCTCGGCGAGTACGCGAACACCGCAAGCCGCTCCAGCTCACCGCATTGCCGCAGGTCCACGCTCAGGCGGGCGTAGCGGTCCCGGCCCGCGACGAGCACCGGCAGGCGTGACCGCGGCGGGGCGAACCGGTTCCCGCCGGCTGACTGCACGGTGGCCGACACTCCGTCGCGCAGCTGGTAGACGGCGCCCAGCTCCAGATCGCCGACGGCCTCCGAGCAGACCGCCTCGAACGTCAGCGTGCCGACACCGGTCTGGGTTCGGGTCAACGTGACGGTGGGCGCCTTCGGCGTGAGGATCGTCCGCGCGCCGGCCCGCACCCGGGTGACCGGGTAGCTGCGCGCCG
>JAVHVL010000390.1:0-7786 GCA_032160565.1 Pseudonocardiales bacterium
AGAGCCACCAGGTGCTGAGCCTGCGCGACATCTACGCCCTGCGCGGTGATGCCCGCGCCCGAATCAACTCCGTCTACATGACCAGCATCTTCGTCGGTGGCGCCATCGCCTCGGCCGTCACCGGAGCCCTGTTCGACGCCTGGGGCTGGACCGGTGTGACGATCTTCGCCGCGATCCTTCCGGCTGCGGGCGCCCTGATCTGGCTGGAGGGACGCGCCCACGAACACTGACCCGATCGTCCGGCGACGGCGACGGCCGAGCCGATCTGCTGCTTGTCCGTCGCAGCGGCCGGCCACGTAACCCGCAGCACGGCGCGGCAGTCTGCTCAGCTACCACGATTACTGCGCACATTGTCATGATCTTGCCCCGATAGGAGAACCTCTATGTCCCAGACTCCCACGGCGAATCCAAAAAGATCGTCGACAAAGCACTTACGGGCCGCCGCGACGACGTCATGCTCGCCAGCAAGGAGCTGAGGGTGGCTGGAGCTGAGGGGACTCGAACCCCACAATCGCACGCGCCACGTTATCCGGCCGATCGTCACTGGCTTGTCGACCAGGCTCCCATCACCCGATCGATCTCGTCGCGGACGAGGTCGCGGGCTTCGGCGCGGGCGACGCCGCTCATCAACAGGTCCTCATAGCTCGTGTCCTCGTGCCGAACCGAGGCCACGACGGCTAGCCGCACCGCCTCGGGATCCAGTGCGCGACCGGAGCTCGTGCGGCCGATCCGTCCGCTACTGCGGGCACCGGCATGACGCGCGATGCGCAGCGCCCGCTCGGCCGGGCAGCCGGGGAACTCCGCGAGCACGGCTGCGGCGAGGTCGGCGACGAACTGCTCGTCCTCGACTGCCCGCCGCTGTGCGTCGCGCTCGCGGCGCCGATCCCGTACCTCGCTGTCGGCGAGACATTCCTGCTCGGCCTGCGCGATGGCGTCAGGTTCGAGGAGGATGCCTTGCCGCTCGTAGCGTTTGCGTGCCCGACTCCATTGCACCACCACCGCGGACAGCCGGCTGGCCTTCCGCGCGCGGCGGGTCAACGCAGCGTCACCGCGTGGCAGGAACGCCAGATGTCCGAGATCGGCACAGTGCATGCAGAGTGGACCGGCGTCGTCCATCGTCAGGAACTCGCCCGGCTCGAACTCGATCGAGCAGTCTGCGCAGGTCCACGGCCGTCTCGCAGCGATCACCAGCAGCTCGGACGAGCGCGCCTCGATCACTGCGAGCGCATCCGCCGTTGCCGGGTGTGCCGGTCGTAGAGCTCGAGGTTCGCGTTGGTCTCGACGGGGTCGAACGCCTCCGGGTCGAACGAGCTACCGACCCAGCCGAGTAGGTGTTCGTGCTCCTCGTGGGCCGGATCGGCCAGCACCTTGAGCAGCTGCTCATATCCCCACGCGCCGCCGCAGTCCTCGGGCGGGCAGGACCGTGCGCCGCCAACCAGGTGCGGAGTGCCGGAGCCGACGCTGGCGATCACCTGGTCAACGTGGATGTCGTGAGTCCAGCCGTCGCCGAAGTCGTACTCGTAGCTGAACTCACCCACCGTTTCGGCCACCTGTCCGACGGTGGCGGCCTCCTCGTCACCGAGCGGGCGGCCTTCCATATCCTCGACCTCGCCGTAGAGCACGCCGTCGACATCGAACAGGTGCAGGTGATAGTCCTCCCAACCCATCGCGGTTTGGATCACCGCGTGCAACTCCCGCAGCGTCAGCGACGTCGGCACAACCAGGCGACGCCAAATCGGTGGCTCAACGTCGCGCAGCGTGACCGTCAGCTGGACGGCCCGGTCCGAAGTCCGGCGCGCAGGCTCCGGCTCCGCGCTCGTCGCTGCCGGCGCAGTTCGTCCGAGCAGCGCCGCGCGGGCGAGCGTCCGTCCCTGCGGGGTGGGCGGTGGTTCCGGCTCGTCCCATCGGTCACGCTTACCGAGCAGGCCCAGTCGACGGAACATTGCCCAGGTGTCGCGCGCGGCGCTGAAGGCCGACGAAGGGCTCAACGGCAGGCGGGTTCCGCCGCCCTCGGCCCAGCCGAGGACCGACATGCCCTCCGCGAGCAACCCACCGTCTCTCGAACGGCCGGCAGCGACACTGAGCAGGTACAGCACGCCGGCGTCCCGCTCCGGCTCGGACCGCGCGTCCGGCAACCGCCCCGCCAAGTGCCACCAGAGCCCGTCCGGGTCATCGACGAGGCGGCGGCCCACCTTCGTCACCAGCAACTGGCCGCGGTTCTTGCGCAGCAACCCGCACCGCTGCGCCGATTCCCGCAGCTCGAGGATCGGCAGTGTCTGATCCTCGCGGTTGTGCTTGCCGATCCAGTCGCCCTGCCAGCCGAGGGCGGCCATCGCCTCGGTCACCAATGCCGGCGGAAGATATCCGGCCTGCGTCAACCGCACTCCACTTCCCACCCGTTCAAGCAGCCACCGGTATGGGGCTACCACTTCGTCCGGTGCGTCGTCCTGCTCGGCAGGCCGGTCCAGATCCGCGTCGTCAATCACCCGCAGCCACGACAGCAAGCGGGCGCCCCGCAACCGGTCGACAATCGTCTCCACGTCAGCGCGCACCACTCGATCTCACCACGGACCTGCCGCTGAGTGGATTCGACTCATGCATCGCGAGCTCGGCTCCCATAAGTTGTACAAGCGCTGTTACAGTTTGGCGTGACCACGGGGCCTGAGGTGGGAATCGGCGCCCGGCTGCGCGCTGCGGTGGACGCGATGGACGCCGGCATCGCCGCGGCCCTGACCGATCTCGGCCTGAGCGATTACCGCCCGCGGTTCTCGAGCATCGTCCGCGTGCTCGCCCGCTCCGGTCCGTGCAGCATCGGCGAGCTGGCCGAGGCGACCGGTGTGACACACTCGGCGGCGGGCCAGACCGTCAACGAGCTGCGCGTCCGCGGGCTCGTCTCGATCGAACGCGGCACCGACGAGCGGCGCCGGATCGTAAGCCTCGCCGAAAGCGCACGCGAGCTGCTGCCCGTCATCGAGGCTGAGTGGGCGGCCACCGCCGGGGCGATGGCGAGCCTCGACGCCGAGCTGTCCGTACCGCTCGGCACGTTCGCGACGGAACTGACCGCGGCGCTGTCCCGGCGCTCGTTCCGGCAGCGCATCGGCGATGCCGCCGAGGCGATGAGCAACGACGATGTCGGCGCCTACCGGTCTGCTCTCACCGCCGGCACCGAAGAACCCACGTGAGCGGGCGGCTGCTCGCCGACATCACCCCGCTGCGCGAATCGTCGGCGTTCCGGCGGCTGTGGTTCAGCGGGTTGCTGTCCAATATCGGCAATCAGATGACGGCATTCGCCGTGGCGCTGCAGGTCTACCTGATCTCGCACTCGTCGCTCGCCGTCGGCGCGGTCGGCCTCTCGGCGGCCCTGCCCGCGATCGCCGTCGGCCTGCTCGGCGGCTCGCTCATCGACGCGGTCGATCGGCGGCGGCTCGTCCTCATCACGTCGGGTCTCCTGGCGCTGGTGTCCATCGGCTTCGCCGTGCAGGCCTTCGCCGAGTTCGACCAGCTGTGGCTGCTCTACCTGCTGACCGCGCTGACCTCGTCGCTGTCGGCGCTGAACTCGCCGGCGCAGTCCACGTTCATCCTCCGGTTACTCCCCCTCGGGCAGGTCCCCGCCGGCACCGCGCTGACGATGCTCGTCGTGCACACCAGCTTCGTCGTCGGCCCGTCCGTGGCCGGCGTCCTGGCAGCCACCGGTGGGCTGAAGCTCTGCTACCTCGTCGACGCACTCGGGTTCGGCGCCGCGCTCTACGGCGTCGCCCGGCTTCCGGCGATGCCGCCGCACGAAGGCGGCTCAGGCGTCGGTCTCGCCGCGGCGATCGACGGCCTGCGGCTGCTGCGCCGCGACAGGTTGCTCTCGGGAGCCCTGCTCGCCGACCTGAACGCCACCGTGCTCGGCATACCCATAGCCCTGTTCCCCGCCATCAACGCCGAGCGGTTCGGCGGCTCACCCCGCACGCTCGGCGTGCTGACCGCGGCGATCGCCGTCGGCGGGATTCTCGGCTCCAGCCTGTCCGGACCCGTCAGCCGGGTCCGCTACCAAGGACGCGGCATGCTCATCGCCGGTGGTATCTGGGGCGCGGCCATCGCCGGCTTCGGACTCGTCCACGGCCTCGCGGCCAGCCTGTGCCTGCTGGTGATCGCCGGTGCCGCGGACGTGTCGAGCGTCGTCCTGCGCACGACGATCATCCAGCTCGCGAGCCCCACGGCCTACATCGGCCGCGTCAACGCCGCGCAGTACGTCGTCGGCACGGCCTGCCCGCAGCTGGGCAACTTCCGCGCCGGTGCCGTCGGGTCACTGACCAGCCCCGGACTGAGCGCGACCCTCGGCGGGGTGGCCTCGGTCGTCGGGACGATCGTGATCTCACTCGCCGTCCCTGCGCTCACGCGATACCGCGCGGCAGCCGACGCGAGAAGTGTTCACGCCGGGACGGACGCGGTCTCGTGGGACCATAAGGCCTAGAGACGATCACCTGATGCGAGACGGAGGTCCGATGGCACGGCCGATCGAGGCGGGCGCGGACGCCAAGTCCGCCCGCCCGGACTCGCTGTCGCGCCAGATCTACACCCGGCTGCGCGAGGGCATCATCCGCGGCCGGTACCCGCAGGGCAGCCGGCTGGCCGAGCAGCGCCTCGCCGCCGAGCTGGAGGTTTCACGCGTCCCCCTGCGGGAGGCCGTGCCACTGCTGGCCGTCGACGGATTCGTACGCACGCTGCCCCGACGCGGAGCCGTCGTTACGACGTGGACGATCCGGTCCGCGCACGACCTGTTCGACATGCGGCTCTGCCTCGAGGTCGGTGCCGCGCGGTTCGCCACGCGCCAGATCGCGCAGGGCGAGTCCATCGACGCGCTGCAGGCCGCGCTCGACGCGTCCCGCGAAGGCGTGAAGACCGGCGATCCCTACCGCATCGCCGTCGACAGCACGCGGTTTCACGAGGAGATCGTCGCGCTGACCGGCAACAAGCTGATGCGCTCGGTGATGCGCTCGGTGTCGGGCCGGATGATGTGGTTGTTCTACATGACCTCTGAGCTGAACCCGGTCGACGCGCTCGCCGGCCACGACGAGCTGCTCGATGCCATCAAGTCGGGCAACGAGCGGGTCGCCGAATCGATGGCCTACGCCCACATCGAGCGTGACCGCGCCGAGTCGATGCGGGTGCTGACCGAACTGCGGGGCATCCCCGACATCACCTGAGCTGCTCGGCAGCCGCGAACTTCGCCATTGCCAGGTGGTAGCCGATCAGCTGCGCCGGCAGGAAGTACAAGAGCGGACTGAGCTGCTCGCTGATGGCGGGAAGCCCGAGGACGCTGCCCGCCAGCCCGTCGAACGCGGCCTCGCGTTCGGTCGTGATCGCGTGGACGTGCCCGCCGAGGCGGCGCGCCTCGGCAATGGTGTCGACGCCGCGCTCGACCGAGCGGCCGGACGGGGCGAACATCCACAGCGGCTCGCCGGCCTTCTGCGAGTTGTAGTGGTGGAACTCCTCGAGCTGGATGGCCAGCGCGTGATCGGGCGTGCACTCCTTGGCCTTCGCCGCACCCACGACGGCGGCGGCGAAGCTCGGGCCCGCACCGGCGAACAGATACATCCTCCCGGCCGCTTCATCCGCCGCCTGTGCGGCGATGACCAGATCCGCGATCGCGATGGTGCGCGCCATCAGGTCAGGCACGGTGTCGAGCTCGGCTAGTAGCGGTGCAGAGCCAGGCACACCGCGTGCTGCGCCCACCAGACCGGCGAGCCGCAGCAGCAGACCGAGCGGCGCGGTCGACGACTGCGTCGGCCAGCCGATGCGCGTCGCATCCAGCACCAGCGTGGTCGTGGATTCTTGCGCGAGCGTCGACTGCGGCTTGTTGGTCAGCGCGATGGTGAGTGCGCCGGCTGCCTGGGCCACCAGCAGCGCCTCGACCGTGCGGGTCGTCTCGCCGGAGCTCGACAGCGCGATGACCAGCGAGCGCGGCGTGACGTCACGCGCAAGGTAGAAGGCAAGTTCGAGGCACTGCACCGGCTCACACGGGACGCCGAGCATCGCCTCGAACGCGAGCCGCACGGCGATCATCACCGCCAGTGAGTCTCCGGCGCCGACGAGGAACACGCGGTCCGGCTCGTGGGCGCGGATCCGGTGCGCGGCGTCGGCCAGCGCGTCGGCGTTGGCGCTCCAGTTGCGCACCACGACGTCCGGCTGTTCGAGCAGTTCGGGGCGGGTGGCCTCGGTGCGAAACCGCCGTTTCGGGTCGAGCGGGTCGTCGCTGGGTAACGCCTGCGCGGCCGCGCGCTCGGCCTCTGCAACCTGCGCCAGCACCGCTCGCGCCCGGTCGCCGAGGGCGGGAGCGGCGGCAGTGAAGGACAGTCGCGGGTCGCCGGTCATACGGGGCTCATTCCGGTCATACGGGCTCATTCCGGGCTCGTTTACGCGAGGGGGCGATGGCCGCTCCCTGTTCGGACGATCACAGGCTAGCCATCTTGCTAATAAGTTTCGATGCAAGGTAGCGTTCGCCACTTCGCCAGAGCCGCTCGGGGAGGCCGGATCGTGGCAGGACTCGCTTCGCTGTTCCGGCCGTCCTCGATCGCCGTGGTCGGCGCGTCCGAACGGGCTGGCAGCCGCGGCGCCGAGCTGCTGGACAACCTGCGCAGCGTTGGGTTCGCCGGCGCGGTGTACCCGATCAACCCGAACCGGCAGACCGTCGACGGGCTGCGGAGCTTCGCCCGATTGTCGGACGTCCCCGCGCCGATCGAGACCGTGGCCATCTGCGTCGACCGGGACAGCGCCCTCGCGGCGGTGCGCGACGCGGTGGGGCTCGGCGTCCGCGCGATCCTGGTCCTCGGCACCGGCTACGCGGAGGCCGGCGGTGAGGGTGCGCGCGTCCAAGGCGAGATGGCGGACCTGTGCCGAGACGCGGGGGTGACGCTCGTCGGCCCGAACTGCCTCGGCTCGTGGAGCCGGCTCGATTCCGTCAGCTATTGGCTGGCGCCGGGCTCGTCCCTGCCGCTGAGCGGCATCGGCCTGGTCGCCCAGAGCGGCGCCCTCGCGTCGGCCCTGATGGAGCCGCTGTCCTACCGCGGCATCGCGTTGGACGCCGTGGCGACGACCGGCAACGAGGCAGGCACCGGCGTCGCGGACTTCGTCGCCCACTTCGCCGAGGACCCGCGCATCCACGTGATCGGCCTGATCCTCGAGAGCATCCGGGCACCGCAGCAGCTGCTCGCCGCGATCCGAACCGCGCGCTCGCACGGCAAGGCGCTGGCCTGCCTGCTGCTCGGGACCTCCGAGGCGGGCCGGAGCGCGGCGCTCGCGCATACCGCCGCACTCGTCGGCGCAGGCGACGTCGCGCGGGCCAACCTCACGGAGTCGGGCGCGCTGCTCGTCAACGATCTCGCCGAGCTGACCGAGCATCTGGTGCTCTTCTCGCGGTACCCGCAGGGCCTGCGCGAGGGTCTGGCTGTGACCACGGTGTCTGGCGGCGGCAGCGGCCTGGTCGCCGACCTGGCCGATTCCGCCGGCGTGCCGCTCGCCGCCCTACAACCCGGCACGACGAACGCGATCAGCGGGCTGCTTCTGGGCAAGTCGGTCGGCAACCCGGTCGACGTCGCGCTGGCCGGCGACGTCCCGGGCGTCTACCTCGACTCGGTCGCGGCGCTCGCCGCCGACCCGAACGTCGGCACCGTCGCGATCGGACTGAACCTGCCGCACGCGGCCGACCCGGTCGGAGCGGAGTTCTACGCCGGGCAGGTCGAGGCGGCGCAGGCGGCACTCGCGGCCGGCCGGGACGCGGTCGCATTCGCGCTCGTCCCCG
>JAVHVL010000415.1:0-6739 GCA_032160565.1 Pseudonocardiales bacterium
GTGAAGTCGACGTGGCCGGGGGTGTCGATCATGTGCAACGTGTAGTCGATGCCGTCCTCGCGCGAACGCCAGGGCATCCGCACGTTCTGCGCCTTGATGGTGATCCCGCGCTCCCGCTCGATGTCCATCCGGTCGAGGTATTGAGCGCGCATCTGCCGCCCCTCGACCACGCCGGTGGACTGCAGCATCCGGTCGGCGAGCGTCGACTTGCCGTGGTCGATGTGGGCGATGATGCAGAAGTTGCGGATCCGCCCGGGGTCGGTGCGGCCGTGAGCGGTCGGCGAACCGCTCATCCGGCGCTCCAGGCGAGGCGGCCCCGAGTAAGGCGGCACAGGCGAGCGCGAAGTCGTGGCGTACGGATCACGGGCGATCTCATGCTCGGTCGGAAAATCCTCAAGAAGTCAGGGCGAATGCGTTCGGTCCATGTTCGCACGGAGCGCAGGTGCCTCCGGCCGCGCGGCGCGGTTCAGGGATGCGGCGCGGTTCAGGGATGCGGCGGGCTGCCGTCAGGATGCGGCGTCGGCGCGCGCGCGGGCGGCGAGCACGGTACTGACGTGCCGCTCGGCCCAGGACTGCACCGCCTCCAGCGGCTCGCGAAGCGACCGCCCCAGCTCGGTGAGGGTGTACTCGACCCGCGGCGGCACCTCCGCGTAGACGCGCCGTTCCAGCAGCCCGTCCCGCTCCAGCGCCCGCAGCGACTGGGTCAGCACCTTCGGTGCCACCCCGCCGATGCGGGCGCGGAGCACGGTGAAGCGCAGCGTCTCCTCCCCCAGGGCGAGGACGACGAGGCCGGTCCACTTCTCAGCGATGCGGTCGAGCACGACCCGGCTGGGGCAGTCCGGGTCCAGCACGTTCCCCAGGCGGTCCGTTCCCATGAGGTAACCATAGCACTTTGCAGTACTCAGTTACTCATCGTTATCGTCAGTTACAAAGCCGACCAATAGGGGAGACGGAATGAAGATCGCAGTGTTCGGTGGAACCGGCCGGATCGGTTCGCGCATCGTCGCGGAGGCGGCGCAGCGGGGGCACGAGGTGACGGCGCTGAGCCGGCGTGCGGCCACGGCCACGGCCACGGCCACGGCCGGCGGGCGCTGGCAGCAGGCCGACGCGACGGATCCGGCATCCGTGGCGACCGTCGCCGCCGACCACGATGCGGTCGTCTCCGCGCTCGGCCCGTCGCGGGAGCCGGGCGGCGACCCGTCCGCTTTCGTGTCCGTCGTGCGCGGGCTCGCCGACGCCGTGGGCAGCAGCAGCCGCCTGCTGGTCGTGGGCGGCGCCGGCAGCCTGCTGGCGGAGACGGGTGTCCGGCTCGTCGACCTGCCCGAGTTCCCCGCCGAGTATCGCGCGGAGTCGCTGGCGCAGGCGGATGCGCTCGAGGTGCTGCGCAGCGCGCCGGCAGGGCTGGACTGGAGCTACCTGTCGCCGGCGCCGGAGATCGGGCCGGGCCGGCGCATCGGCTCCTACGTCGTCGGCACCGACCAACCGGTCGGCGGGTTCATCAGCTTCGATGACTTCGCCGTCGCGGTGATCGACGAGCTCGAGCAGCGGAACCACCAGCGGGTGCGCTTCACGGTGGCGCAGCCCGCCGCGTGAGCGCCATGGCGGCACCCGGGGAACCGGGTGTCGCTGCCTGCGGGGCATCCGGAAGGATGTCGCCATGACCTCCGACCCCCGCGCAGCGGTGGAATACCGCGTCCCCGCCGTCGACCTGCGTCCAGGTGACCTGGTCAACACCTCGCCGGGTGAGGACGACTGGCAGGAGGTGCTGCGCGTGCACACGGCTGCCGACGGCGTGACGGACGCGGATGTACGCACGCTCGTCGAGTCGCTCGACGGCCGCTACGTGGTGGTCCAGCTCACCGATCTGGCGCCGGTGGACTCGGGGGTGTACTTCGCCTCCGGGCTGGCGATGACGTACGCCACCGACGAGGGCGCCGACCACTCGGTGTCCGACGTCGTCAGTACCGAGGACGGCGTCCGGACCTACCTCTACACCAAGTACGAGCTGGTCACGGTGCGGGCGTCCGGCAACTAGCTCCCGCCTCGCCGGAGGCACGGATTTGGGCCGCCCGGGGCCGCGCTGGTAATCTTCGGTGGTTGTCCGCTCGGCGCCGTACCGGCCGCCGGTGGCACGTCTGATCCGAACAATTCCCATTCCGAACAACTCCCATCCGAATACCCAGGCGAACGTCGAGGCTTTCTTCGTGGCGAACATCAAGTCCCAGATCAAGCGCATCCGCACCAACGAGGCCGCGCGCCTGCGCAACAAGAGCGTGAAGTCCTCGCTCAAGACCGCGATCCGCGGCTTCCGCTCGGCCGCCGACGCCGGTGACCGCGAGGCCGCGCTGGCCGCGCTGACGTCCGCGTCCCGCCAGCTGGACAAGGCCGCCAGCAAGGGTGTCATCCACCCGAACCAGGCCGCGAACAAGAAGTCGGCCATGGCGCAGCGCGCCAACTCGCTCTAAAAGCGCCGCACCAAGCGAACCCGCACCAAGCGACCCCGCACCACCCGAGCCGCGTAGCCGTCAGGCTGCGCGGCTCGTCCGCTTCCCGGGCCCGACGGAGCCGATCAGCGCACCGCGCGGACCGAGCCGATCAGCGCACCGCGCGGACCGAGCCGATCAGCGGACCGCGCGGGCGGCGCCGAGCTGTCGGACGGCCCGCTCGAGGGCATAGCGGGGGTCGGCGGCAGCGCCCTTCACGTCGGCATTCAGTCCGGCGACGATGCCGAGCGCGCGCCGCAGCCCCGGCTCGGTCCAACCCCGCGCCTGGGCGCCGGCCTTCTTCACCTTCCACGGCGGCATGCCCAACCTCGAGGCGAGCGCGTACGGATCAGCGCGCCCCGCCGAGGCCACGCGCGCCATCGACCGGACGCCGTCGGCCAGCGCGTCGGCGATCAGCACTTCGGCCACACCCACGGACAGCGCGTGGCGCAGCGTCTCGAGAGCTTCCCCTGACTTGCCGCCGACTGCGAGGTCCGCGACCGCGAAGCCGGTGACCTCAGCCCGACCCCGGTGGTAGGCGCGCACCAGATCGACATCGACCCGGCCGCCGGAATCGCTGACCAGCTGCCCGGACACCGCAGCGAGCTCGCGGAGATCGCTGCCCACCGCATCGACCAGCACGGCAACGGCCTCGGGTGAGATCGTGCCGCCGCCCCGCCGCACCTCGGCCCGGACGAAGTCGTGCCGCTCCTCGGCCCGGGTCAGCTTGGCGCAGCCGATCTCCAGGGCATTGGCCTTGCGCGCGATCTCCAGCAGGACCTTGCCCTTGGCGCCGCCGGCGTGCTGCAGCACGATCGTGGTGCCATCCGCAGGTGCCTCGATGTAGGGGCGCAGTACGGCAAGCGCGGCCACCTTGACGTCCTGGGCCGATCGGATGATCACGACCCGGCCGTCGGCGAACAGCGACGGCCCCAGCAATTCGTGCAGCTCCGGCCCCTCGATCTCACCGCCGAGCCGCTCGGAATCCGAGGCGTCCGGGTCGTGGCGGCGAGCGGCGGCGGAGACCGCGCTGATGGCCCGCCCGACGAGCAGCTCCTCGTCGCCGACGAGCAGCACGACGCCGGGGAGCCCCTCGGGGAGATCGTCGAGACTGACCGGGCGAGCTGGCATGCTGCCATCCTGGCACCCACCGCCGACGTGGCTGCGGGCGCGGGCCACCCAGCGCGGGGCTCGTCCGCGACGGGGCTAGTGCCGAGGCCGACGGTGCTTGCCTGGGTGCCGCGCGAGACGGTGGTGAGCACTCCCCCAGGTGCGACGACCGCGACGTCACCATCGCGATCGGTACGCCGGACCGGCACCCCCAGCGTCGCCAACCGGGTGAGCAGCAGGGGCGACGGATGCCCGTAGTCGTTGTGCAGCCCGACGCTGATCAGGGCGACCTTGGCATGCACCGCGGCGAGGAAGGCCGGCTCGGAGTACGCGGAGCCGTGGTGCGACACCTTCAGGACGTCGGCGTGCAGGTCGGCGCCGCTGCTGACCAGTGCCTGCTGCGCCTCGATCTCCGCGTCCCCTGGCAGGAGTACGCGCTCGCCGTCGATCGTCGCCCGCAGGACGACGGAGGAGTTGTTCGGGTCGGAGCGGGTGCCGTGGAAGGCCATCGCCGGCCCCAGCACGTCGACGCGCACCTGCCCGACCTCGAACGACTGCCCCACGGACACCGACTCGATCGCCAGGCGGTGCGGCCACAGGGCATCGCGCACCGCCTGCCATCCCGAGGCCGGCTCCATCAGCGGGCCCGCGATCACCCGCCCGACCGAGCGGTTGTGGAACATGCCGGCGATACCGCCGACGTGATCGAGGTGGTAATGCGTGAACACCAGTAGCGGGACTCGGGTGATGCCGAGATCGCGCAGGCACCGGTCCACGGCCACCGGATCCGGCCCCGCGTCGATGGCGACGGCGCTGTGGGCTCCGGCGGGCAGGACGAGTGCGTCCCCCTGTCCGACATCGCACGCCACGAACAGCCAGCCCGGCGGTGGCCATCCGGAGAGGGCGGCGCGGACCGGGATCTGGACGATCACCGCGGCAACGGTCGCGGCGGTGAGCACCCGTCGGGCACCTACCCGCCGCGCGGCGAACAGAGCGCCAAGGCCGAGAGCGAGCAGCGCCAGCCCCCCCGCGGCGCCGCCGGGCCAGGGCACCGTGGCGCCGTCCAGCCCGCCGAAGAACTCCGCCACGTGCACCAGCCAGCGACACGGCCAGCCGGCAAGCTGCGCCAACAGGGTGCCGGCGCCCAGCCAGAGCGGCGCGACCAGAGCGGCGGCGAAGCCGAGGACGGTGACGGCGACGACGACCGGCTCGGCCAGGACGTTGGCGGGGATCGCGACCAGGCTGACCCGAGCGGAGATCGCCGCAACAACGGGCGCCGTGACCAGATGCGCCGCCGCCGCGACCGCGAGCCCCTCTGCCAGGACCGCGGGCACGCGTCTGCGCCGCAAGGCCTCCGCCCAGCCGGGCGCGATCAGCAGCAGCCCAGCCGTGGCCAGCACCGACATCGCGAAACCGGGATCGTCCGCCAGCAGCGGATCCAGCACCAGCAGCGCCAGCGCCGCGGCCGAGAGCGCCGGGAGCGCCTGCCGCGGCCGCCCGGCCGCGAGCGCCACGAGTGCGATCAACGCCATCGCCGCAGCGCGGAGCACGCTGGGCGACGGCCGGGCGACGACGACGAACGCCACCAGCACGATGCCTGCGGCCACCGCGCATAGGGCGGGGCGTATCCGGGCCCGTCGCAGCGCCAGGAGCACCGCACCGATCAGAATCGAGCAGTTCGTGCCGCTGACGGCCACCAGGTGGGTGAGGCCGGCAAGCCGGAACCGCTCGGCGAGCACCGGATCGAGCTGCGTCGTGTCGCCGTCGACCAGCCCCGGGAGCAGGCCGCGCGGCCCATCCGGCAGCCCTGAGGCTGCGCGCCGCAACGCCGCACGCACTGCCCCGGCGGCGCGCTGCCACCACGGTGGCCGACCGATCAGCTCGGGCGCGGTCTGCGCGAACAGCGTGACGGACAGCTCGCCGGCGTTGAGGGACGGACGCAGCGTGCCGTCGATGCGCACCCGCTGCCCCGGCAGGACATCGCGCCAGAGCTGAGCCGGCGCCAGGACGAGCAGGCGGCCGCCGGTATGGATGATCCGCCCGGCAAAGCTGACCTTCGAGGCGCGCCCCTCTATTGCTGCTCGCGGGGAACCGGCGACACCGGTGGCGGCCAGCAGTCGCGGATCGGCGGTGACGGTGAACTCGACGGTGGCCGCGAGGTGATGGGTGGCCAGGCGGTGCAGCGGCGACGCCCGCTCGTGTGCCGTGCGCGCGGCCAATGGCACCAGGGCCAGCGCGACGCAGAATCCGGCGAGCGCGGCACCGGCCGCCGGGCGAACCCCGCGTCGGGCAGCGAGCAGCCCGGCCCCACCGACCGTGCCACCGACGCCGGCTAGCAGGAGCAGCGTGCCCGGCGTTCGACCCAGCGCGAAGAGCAGCGCCAACCAGGCGGCGAGTGCCCCGAGGGCCAGCCGCAGATCGACGGAGCGCCGGTCGCGACCGGCCAAGTGATCTTGTGCAGACGTGCGGGCGGCGGCCGGCCCGTCTGCACAAGATCGCTGCCGAAGCTGCGCCATCACACGCTCACCAGGCCACGCAGAGCAGCGAACTTGGCGGGCCCGATTCCGCTGACATCCTTGAGTTGATCTACCGAACTGAACTGCCCGTGCGCCGCCCGCCAGTCGAGGATGTGTTGCGCGAGCACCGGTCCGACCCCCGGCAGCGCATCCAGCTGCTCCAGCGACGCCGTGTTCAGGTTCACCGGCCCGCTCGGCGCGACCGGCGCGCCTGCTGAGCCGAACCCACCACCCGCGACCCCTGGCGGCGCTCCCCCCGCGGACGCCGTGCCGGGCAGCCCGACGGCGATCTGCTGCCCGTCGGTGAGCTTCGCCGCGAGGTTGAGGGTGCTCAACTGGACGCCCGGCAACGCGCCACCCGCCGCACGCAGCGCGTCGTTGACCCTGCTGCCGGCGGGCAGGCGATACACCCCGGGATGACGCACCCTGCCCGCGACGTCCACCACGACCGCCGCTGCTGACGGCGAGGAGCTCGGGGCGCCCAGCGGGGTGGCGGAAGTTCCGGACGGTGCCGACGCAGCCCCGGGGGGCGCGCCATCACCGATGGCGCCGCCGCCGATGGCGCCGCCCCCAGTGGCGTTCACCGCGTCGGCATGGGGGCGCGCGGCCAACACCCACACGAGGGTCACC
>JAVHVL010000418.1:0-3324 GCA_032160565.1 Pseudonocardiales bacterium
CGCTTCGGCGGCAAGCGAGGGATGGACCGGGTGGTGGGGGACCCCCTGCCGCGGATCTGTTGAGAGGGTGAGGAGGCCGGATGAGCACTGCAGCGCTTGACCATTTCAAGGAGACGGAGGGGGTCACGGCCCATGTGCTGTGGATCACGGCGGGGTTGAGCTGCGAGGGCGACTCGGTGGCGATGACCGCGGCCACCAACCCGAGCCTCGAGGACATCATCACCCAGGCGATCCCCGGCATGCCGAAAGTCGTCGTGCACAACGGCGTCGTCTCCTACGAGAACGGCCAGGACTTCATCCAGTCGTGGTTCGACGCCGAGGAGGGCAAGCTCGACCCGTTCGTGCTGGTCATCGAGGGCTCGCTCGGCAACGAGAAGATCAGCGGCGAGGGCTACTGGACCGGATTCGGCGTGAACCCGGAGACCGGCCAGCCGATCACGGTCAACGAGTGGATCGACCGCCTGGCGCCGAAGGCCGCCGCGGTCGTCGCCGTGGGGACGTGCGCCACCTACGGCGGTATCCCGGCGATGAAGAACAACCCGACCGGGGCGATGGGCGTGCCCGACTACCTCGGCTGGAAGTGGAAGTCGAAGGCCGGCCTGCCGGTCGTCTGCATCCCGGGCTGCCCGGCCCAGCCGGACAACATGACGGAGGTGCTGCTGTACCTGGCGATGCACCTGGCCGGCCTCGCGCCGGCGCCTTCGCTGGACGAGCAGCTGCGCCCGACCTGGCTGTTCGGCCGCACGGTGCGCGAGGGCTGCAACCGCGCCGGCTTCGCGGAGGAAGGCGACTATGCGACCGAGTACGGGTCCGACCACCGCTGCCTCGTGAAGCTCGGCTGCAAGGGCCCGGTGGTGAAGTGCAACGTGCCGGTCCGGGGCTGGGTGAACGGCGTCGGCGGCTGCCCGAACGTGGGCGGCATCTGCATGGCGTGCACGATGCCCGGTTTCCCGGACAAGTACATGCCGTTCATGGCCCCGGACCCGTGGGGGACGGCGGACACGTACGTCATGAAGTACTCGTACGGCCCGATCGTGCGCTTCTTCCGCAAGCGCCACATCAAGAACCTGGACCAGGAACCGGAGTGGCGCCACAACCGCCCGGAGCTGACGACCGGCTATTCCAAGCGCTGGTAGCGCGGGGGAGGAGAAGAGATGGCAACCATTGAGAGTCCGCGCGAACAGAAGGTCATGGTCAAGGAGATGTCCTGGGACCCGATCACCCGCATCGTCGGGTCGCTCGGGATCCACACGGAGATCGACTTCTCCAACCAGCAGGTGCTCAAGTGCTACTCGACGTCGATGGTCTTCCGGGGCTTCGACATCTTCATGAAGGGCATCGACCCGCGTGACGCCCACTTCATTACGAGTCGCATCTGCGGCATCTGTGGCGACAACCACTGCACGTGCTCGTGCCTGAACCAGAACATGGCGTATGGCGTGAAGCCGCCGCCGCTCGGCGACCTGGCCTTCAACCTGGCCGAAACCGCGGACTACATGTTCGACCACGCGATCTTCAACGACTGCATGGCGAACGTGGACTTCTGCGAGCAGATGGTCAAGGAGACGAACCCGACGTTGCTCCGCACGGCGGAGACCACGGCGGCGCCGGGCTCCGACGTACACGGCTACAAGACGATCGCCGACATCATGCGGGCACTCAACCCGTTCACCGGCGCGTTTTACCTGGAGACCCTGCACGTAGCTCGTTACACACGCGAGATGTATTGCCTCTTCGGAGGCAGGCACACGCACCCGTCGACGATCATGCCGGGCGGCTGCAGCGCCGACATCACGCATCAGACGCTCACCGAGTACTACGTACGGCTGGTCAAGTACTTCGACTACGTCAAGCGCAGCGTGAGGCTGCACGACGACCTCTACGACTTCTTCCTGGAGGCGTTGCCCGGGTACGACATGGTCGGCTACCGCGAGACCAACCTCGTCAACTGGGGCTCGTTCGACGATCCCGATTACGTCGACTACAGCTACCAGAACATGACGGAGTGGGGCCGCAAGCGTTACATCACGCCGGGGATCGCGATCGGAGGCGAGCTGATCACGACCGACCTGGTCGAGATCAACCTGGCGATCCGGATCCTGCTCGGCTCGTCGTACTTCGACGGGTGGGAGAACGAGCCGACGCTCGTCACCCAAGACCCGCTGGGCAACCCGGTGGACAAGAACCATCCGTGGAACAAGGTGACGCTGCCGAAGCCGCAGAAGCGCGACTTCACGGACAAGTACACGTGGGTCGTCTCGCCGCGCATCTACGACAAGCGCACCGACACGCACGTGTGCTGCGACACCGGCGGCGGGCCGTTCGCGCGCCAGTGGTGCACGGCGAAGGCCGGCCTCGTCGACTTCGGCTACGCGAAGGCGACGGGTCACAGCCTCCAGATGGTCGTGCCGCGCTCGGCCGGCTTCCCGGAGATGGAGTTCGAGTGGAAGGTGCCGGAGAAGTCGAACGCGATCGAGCGTGACCGCGCACGCACCTACCACCAGGCCTACTCGGCGCTGATCGCACTGCACTGCTTGGAGCGGGCATACGGCGAGGTCAACGCCGGCCGGACCAAGAGCTGGAACGAGTTCAAGGTCCCGGACGAGGCCGTCAGCTGCGGCTTCCACGAGGCGGCGCGCGGCGTGCTCTCGCACCACATGGTGATCAAGGAAGGGAAGATCGCCAACTACCAGCCCTACCCGCCGACCCCGTGGAACGCGAGTCCGCGCGACGTCTACGGAACTCCCGGCCCCTACGAGGACGCGGTCCAGAACACCCCGATCTTCGAGGAGAACGGCCCGGAGAGCTTCAAGGGCATCGACATCATGCGGGCGGTCCGCTCGTTCGACCCTTGCCTGCCGTGCGGCGTGCACATGTACAACGGCGCCGGGAAGGTGCGCAAGGTGGTGCATACGCCCACGGCGTTCGCTTGAGGCCATGGCGATAGCGGATCCCAGTCGGCTGGTCGCACGCGTTCAGGAACTGAGCGCACAGCTCGAAGCGGTTCCCGACCCCGCGGCGCGTGCGATTGCGGAGGAGCTGTCCTCCGTGATCGTGCAGATGTACGGCGCGGGGCTCGAGCGGATCGTCGAGCTGATCGCCGAGGCGGATACCGACGGGTTGCAGGACGCGCTGGCGGGCGATCCCATGGTTGGGAGCCTGCTCCTGATCCACGACTTGTACCCGGTGCCGCTCGAGGAGCGCGTGGTGCAGGCGCTGGACAAGGTACGCCCGTACATGGAGTCGCACGGCGGCGATGTCGAGCTGCTGGGCATCGAGGACGGCGACAGGCCGCCGCCTACCAGGTCGAGGAAATCGTGGAGA
>JAVHVL010000449.1:0-5845 GCA_032160565.1 Pseudonocardiales bacterium
CTGTCCGGCGGCGCGTCCCTGAACTATGGCGGGATCATCCACGTCACCGACCAGGCTGCGCTCTGCGGCATCGCCATCCAGGTCCCGGGCGTGCACGTGTCGGCGAGCGCGTCCGGCCTGCCGCCGATCGACGTGAGCCTGCCCCCGCTCTCGGCTCCGACCGTCCCGGTCCCCACGCTGACGAAGCTGCCCAACGTCCTCCCCCCCGTTCCCGTCACCTCGACGACCGTGCCGGCCGGCTCGAACGCCGGCGGGCACACGACCGGCGCCGAATGCGTGCCGTGTGAGGTCGTGCCGAACACCAACCTCGGCAGCGGGTTCGGGGGCGTCTCCGCCAACGCCGACTCGCTGACCCAGATCGGCTCGGCGCTGCACGAGGGCCCGGCGCTCGGCCCCGCACCGACGGCCGACGCCACCAGCCCGGACACCACGACGACCACGAAGCGGATCGATCTGGCCGCCAACAAGGCGCCGGCGGCGCAGATGCCGGTCCTGCTGGCGATCATCGCGATCATCGCGCTGTCGCTGGTCACGGCCACGTACGCCCGCCTGTACCTGCTGCGCCGCAATATCTGACAACAGCACCGTCTGACAACAGCACCGTCCGACAACAGCACCGTCTGTCCGCAGCGACATCCGACGGCGGCAACCAGGTGCGGCCGCATCGATTTCGGTATCGGACGGTGCGCCCGGTACTCTGGCCGAGTTCGCCTGCCGTGACCCGCGCCCCTTAGCGCGCCGGGCCGCTTACGCCCGGCGGGCACCTCCTGCCGCGGAGAGTCCGCGGCCGATCAGTCCACAGGAGGCAGTGTTCTCTTGAGCACCCCCATGCGTCATTACGAAGTCATGGTCATCCTCGACCCCAGCCTCGAGGAGCGCACGATCGCGCCGTCCCTCGACGCGTTCCTCACCGTCGTGAAGAAGAACGGCGGCTCGGTGGAGAAGGTCGACATCTGGGGCAAGCGCCGGATGGCCTACGAGATCGACAAGCACGCCGAGGGCATCTACGCGGTCATCGACCTGCAGGCCGAGCCGGCCGCGGTACTCGAACTGGATCGCCAGCTGAACCTCAACGAGTCGGTGCTGCGGACCAAGGTCCTGCGCCCGGACGAGCGGTAGGCCGGCCATGGCAGGCGACACCGTCATCACCGTGGTCGGCAACCTGACCGCCGACCCCGAGCTGCGCTTCACCCCCTCGGGTGCGGCCGTCGCGTCGTTCACCATCGCCTCGACCCCGCGCACGTTCGACCGCAACACCAACGAGTGGAAGGACGGCGAGGCGCTGTTCCTGCGCTGCTCGCTGTGGCGGCAGGCGGCGGAGAACGCCGCGGAGTCGCTGACGCGCGGCATGCGGGTCATCGCCCAGGGGCGCCTGCAGCAGCGCAGCTACGAGACGCGTGAGGGCGAGAAGCGCACCGTCATCGAGCTGCAGGTCGAGGAGATCGGCCCGTCGTTGAAGTACGCCTCGGCCAAGGTCAACCGCACTCAGCGCGGCTCGACCAGCGGCGGCGGCTTCGGCTCGTCCGGCTCTGATGCCGGCTCGGGCGGCGCACCGGCCGACGACCCGTGGGGCTCCGCCCCACCCGCCGGCGGTGGCGGATTCTCCGAAGAACCGCCCTTCTAAACCACATACATCATCACGAAATTACGGAGTACGAGACAGATGGCCAAGCCGCCGATTCGCAAGCCCAAGAAGAAGACGAACCCGCTGCTCGCAGCGAAGATCGACTACATCGACTACAAAGACACCAACCTGCTGCGGAAGTTCATCTCCGACCGCGGCAAGATCCGCGCCCGCCGCGTCACCGGCGTCAGCTCCCAGCAGCAGCGGCAGATCGCCAAGGCGATCAAGAACGCCCGCGAGATGGCGCTGCTGCCGTACACGTCGACCGCGCGCTGACGAGGAGGAGGACACCATGAAGCTCATCCTCACCCGTGAGGTGGCCGGCCTCGGCCTGGCCGGCGACATCGTCGAGGTCGCCGACGGCTACGGCCGCAACTTCCTCGTGCCCCGCGGCGCGGCGATCACGTGGAGCAAGGGCGCCGAGAAGCAGATCGTGCAGATCAAGCGGTCGCGCGACGCCCGCGAGATCCGCGACCTCGGCCACGCCCGCGAGATCAAGGCCGACCTGGAGAAGCTCAGCGTCAGCCTCGGCGCCCGCGCCGGCGATGGCGGCAAGCTGTTCGGTTCGGTCACCACGGCGGACATCGCCGCGGCCGTCAAGGACGCCGGTGGGCCGCTGCTGGACAGGAAGCGCATCCAGCTGCCCGGCCACATCAAGACGCTCGGCTCGCACACCGTGACCGTCGACCTGCACCCGGACGTCGTCGCCTCCGTGCCGGTCACCGTCACCGCCCTCTGAGGCTCCAGCACAGTCCGCGAACCGGCGGTCGTCCCCTGTGGACGGCCGCCGGCTCGTCGTTGTCCGGCTGCGCGAGCGTTGCCCCGCTGCTGGCGGTCGGTAACCCGCCATTCACATTCGAACTTTCTTGTGTCCACAGCCAGTGGACGACTCAGCCCAGCAGTTCCGCGGGCTGCGATGCCGTGACATGGCGATATCCACACCGCCGTCCACCAGTCGTCTACAGCGGCGGCGGCGATTCCCACAGGGCTGTACACAGGTGTGTGCACAGGTCGGATTGCCCTTTGCTCGGCGATGCCTCTAGCGTCGGTCGCGCCGCCGCTGACAGCCCCAGGGCGAGCCGATAGTTCAGCAAACTGTCGGTGTCGTCCGGTACTCGTCTGTGTGTTGGTGATTCACTGAAAGACGAGGTTTGGGGGGGCACGCCAGTGACGCTGGCAGACGAGTCGCGAGTGGGCAGCAGCCCCTCCGAGTTCGACCGGACACCGCCGCAGGCCGTCGAGGCGGAGCAGTCCGTGCTCGGCGCGATGATGCTGTCCAAGGACGCGATCGCCGACGTGGTCGAGATCGTCCGGCCGGGGGACTTCTACCGCCCGGCCCACCAGCTGGTCTACGACGCCGTCCTCGACCTCTATGCCCGCGGAGAGCCCGCCGACGCCGTCACGGTGTCCGCCGAGCTCACCCGCGCCGGCCAGCTGGTGCGCGCCGGCGGAGCCGCCTACCTGCACACGCTGATCAGCCTGGTGCCCACCGCGGCCAACGCCGGGTACTACGCGCAGATCGTCGCCGAGCGCGCCACCCTGCGGCGGCTGGTAACCGCCGGCACCCGCATCGTGCAGATGGGCTACGACACCGCCTCCGGCTCGGCGAACATCGTCGGAAGCGTCGACGACGTCGTCGACCGCGCGCAGGCCGAGATCTACGAGGTCACCGAGCGGCGCACCAGCGACGACTACGTCCACATCGAGACGTTGCTGCAGACCACGTTGGACGAGATCGACAAGATCTCCTCCACCGGCGGCATCGGCACGGGCATCCCAACCGGCTTCCACCAGCTGGACGAGATCACGAACGGCCTCCACCCGGGGCAGATGATCACCGTGGCCGGGCGTCCCGGCAGTGGGAAGGCGCTGGCTCTCGACACGCCGCTTCCCACGCCGAATGGCTGGACGACGATGGGCGCAGTTCAGGTCGGTGACCTCTTGCTCGGCGCCGACGGAGATCCGACGCGCGTCGTGGCTACCACCGACGTGATGCTGGATCGGCCGTGCTACGAGGTCGAGTTCTCAGACGGCACAGTGATCGTTGCGGATGCCGACCACCAATGGCGGACCACTACGCGTGCCGCACGTCGGGCTAGCACGGAGCGCGCACCGAATCGATGGTCGGTGTCTTCGTCGTGCCGCCAACGTTCCGCGGGCGTCGCCGAGCGGTACTCCTCGGAACCTGACGCGCTGGTGAGCGTCGGCGAGTTCGTGGCCGTCATTGGCGAGGACCTCCGCCTCGCTGTGCAAAAGGAAGCGTGGCGGATCGGTGCAGCGGCTCGTGAGGCACGTCCGGTTTCCGGGGCGCAGCGGTCCTATATGTGGCGCGTACCGGTCTACTCTCGCCGGCTGCTGAGCGCGGCCGTCGCCGAGCGGGTGCACCGGCCGCTCAATTCGTGGCGGCGCGCAACGCACCCGGCTGTCGTCACGACGGCGGAGATGGCCACGACGCTCAGGTGCCAGACCGCGGACCGCCGCCTCAACCACTCCGTTGCATGTACGGAATCACTGAATCTTCCTGAGGCGGACCTGCCCCTTCCGCCGTACATGCTGGGTGCCTGGCTCGGCGACGGCACGAGTGCTTCCGCCACGCTCACCTGCGCCGACGAGCAGATCGTTGACAACATCCGTGCCGAAGGCACCAGCGTGAAGCGTGCGGCGGGTTCCCTGCGGTATCGACTGCAGTTCGTGACCCCGAAGATTCCCTCGCGTTCTTGCGAAGTCTGTGGTCGGGTCTTCCACCCTGCGCGGCCTGAGGTCCGCACCTGCGGTCAGTCATGCGGCGGCAAGGTGAGTGCGTTGTCAGGCCCGGCGCAAGTGCCGACGTGCCAGGACTGTGGCAAGCGAGTGTTTGGTTGGGGACGTTGCGGGTCCTGTCACGCGCAGCGGGGAACCGTACAGGCGGTCCTTCGCTCGATCGGCGTCCTCGGCAACAAACACATACCGGCGGCTTATCTGCGTGCCAGCGACGCACAACGACGTGCTCTGCTCGCGGGGCTGCTCGATACGGACGGCTACGCCACAGCGACGGGGAATGTCGAATTCGGCGTGACGAGCAAGCGTTTGGCGCATGACGTGCGCGAACTCGTCGTAAGTCTCGGCTACCGCGCCGCCTTGCGTACGAAGTCAGTTCGCGGCCGCGCCCCCGAGTCGTCGACCTTCTTCACCGTGACGTTCACGACCAGCGACCCCGTTTTTGCGCTCGGACGGAAGGCCGATCGACAGGCGACGAGTACGCGCTCCGGCACACGAGCGAGGTATGTAGTCGACGTGCGGCGGGCGCGTTCTGTGCCGGTGCGTTGCGTTCAGGTCGACAACGACGACCACATGTATCTCGCTGGGGCCACGATGGTGCCGACCCACAACTCCACGCTGGCGCTGGACATCGCGCGCTCGGCGGCCGTCAAGCACGGCAAGGGCACGGTCATCTTCTCGCTGGAGATGGGGCGCCTCGAGATCATGATGCGGCTGTTCTCCGCCGAGGCTGGGGTGGCGCTGCAGAACATGCGCTCCGGGCACATGAGCGACCAGGACTGGACGCGCCTGGCCCGCCGCTCCAGCGAGCTCGCCGAGGCGCCGCTGTTCATCGACGACTCGCCGAACCTCACGATGATGGAGATCCGCGCGAAGGCCCGGCGGCTCAAGCAGCGCAACCAGCTCGAGCTGATCATCGTCGACTACATGCAGCTGATGTCCTCGCCGAAGCGCGTGGAGAACCGCCAGCAGGAGGTCAGCGAGATCTCCCGGTCGATGAAGCTCCTGGCCAAGGAGCTGGAGGTCCCGGTCGTCGCGATCAGCCAGCTCAACCGCGGCCCCGAGTCGCGCACCGACAAGAAGCCGCAGCTCTCGGACCTGCGCGAGTCGGGCTCGCTGGAGCAGGACGCCGACATGGTGATCCTGCTGTACCGCGAGGACGCGTTCGAGAAGGAGTCACCGCGCGCGGGCGAGGCCGACTTCATCGTCGCGAAGCACCGCAACGGCCCCACCGGAACGATCACGGTGGCGTTCCAGGGCCACTACTCCCGCTTCATCGACATGACCCCGTCCGGGTAGCAAAGCCCCTAGCCGCGAGGCCCGAGCGCGACTAGCCTCTCGCCCTCGTGTCCACCGACGTGCATGTGGCCCTCGCCGCCGAACGCGCCCACATGGACGCGTCCCGCGACGCGCTCCACCAGATGCGCGAACGCACGAAGCAGATCGGCGACGTCGCCGTCGACG
>JAVHVL010000515.1:0-4381 GCA_032160565.1 Pseudonocardiales bacterium
GTCGACGAGGCGGGAGTAGAAGTCGATGCCGGCCTGGTTCACCGCCCCGGACCCCGCGGGCACGATGCGCGGCCAGGCCACCGAGAGCCGGTAGGCATGCAGCCCGATCCGCGACATGAGCGCGATGTCCTCGGCGGTGCGGTGGTAGTGGTCGGTCGCGACGTCGCCGGTGTCGCCGTTGCGCACCCGCCCGGGGGTGTGGCTGAACGTGTCCCAGATGGAGGGGCCGCGGCCGTCCTCCCGCGCCGCCCCTTCGATCTGGTACGCCGCCGTCGCTGCCCCCCATACGAAGCCGTCGGGGAAGCGGAGCCGGGCGGCCGAGGGCGGCTTCATATCCACGTCCCGAGGGTAGCTGAGAGCGCTCCCACGCCTCGCCCGGCCACGCTCACTGCGCTGTCGCGCCGGATGCCGCTCATGCGCTGTCGCGCCGGATGGCCTGCACCGGCAGCACCGTCGTCCGCTGCGCGGCACCCCGGATCCGGCCGAGCAGCACGCGCGCCATGGTGCGCCCGACCTCGTCGATCGGCTGGCGGATCGTGGTCAGCGGCGGCGTTGCCAGCTGCGCCTCCGGCACGTCGTCGAAGCCCACCACCGCGACATCGCCCGGCACGGCGCGGCCGCGGTCGGCCAGCGTCTGCATGGCGCCCAGGGCGGTGAGGTCGGAGGCCGCGAACACCGCGTCGATCTCGGGATCGGCGTCGAGCAGTCGCGCCATCGCTCGGGCGCCGCCGTCGACGGTGAAGTCACCTTGCGCTTCGTGCTCCTCGAGTGGGTCCAGACCGGCGGTGACCAGCGCCGCCCGGTAACCGGCCAGCCGGTCGCGGCCGGCCGCCATGTCCTGCGGGCCGGAGATCGTGGCGATCCGCCGGGCACCGCGAGCGATCAGCATTTCGGTCGCCAATCGCCCGCCGGTGCTGTTGTCCGAGTCGACCCAGTAGATGGACTCGTCGCCGGAGACGGGGCGCCCGTTGAGCACCGTCGCGACCCCCATCGCCTCGAGGTTCCGGGGCAGGGAGTCGTCGCCGTGCAGCGAGATGAGCAGCACGCCGTCGACGTGGCCCCCGCTCGCGTACTGCTCGAAGTGCTGGACATCGGTCGGCGTCGAGGCGATGACGAACAGCAGCTGCAAGCCGGCACCGCTGATCTCCGCATGCGCACCGCGCAACACGCCGAGGAAGTAAGGGTCGTTGAACATGCGCCCCTCGTCCTCGGCGACGATGAACGCGACCGAGTCGCTGCGGCGGGTCGCCAGGGCACGAGCGGCGCGGTTGACGGTGTAGGCCAGCTCATCCGCGGCGCGGAACACGGCGTCGCGGGCCTCGGGGCTGACGTTCGTCGCGCCGCGGATCACCCGGCTGGCCGTGGCTCGGGAGACCCCTGCCCGGTGCGCCACGACCTCCAGGGTGGGTCGCGCGGGGCGTCGATAGGGGCCGGGCGGGTCGTCGAAAGCCACGCCGGTCGCCCCCTTTTCCCGGACCGGGGTGCGAGACCCCGGCGCGCGCAGTCTACGAGGCCGCGGGCCGTCTCGCGTGCTGCCGCGACGCCTCTGGCGCGTCCTGCCCCGACCATCTGGCACAATGACCTGCTGAGCACCGGCTGATCGCGGACCCTCTCCCCGCCTCGGCCTGTCCACCCGGACGCCCCGGCCCGAGGTCCCCACCCGGATCCGGCGCGTCCAACCTTGACAAGTCTGGAGCACCCGAGCCCGTGGCAACAAAGATCAAGCTCATGCGTCTGGGAAAGATGCGCGAGCCGCACTACCGCATCGTCGTCGCCGACGCCCGCACCAAGCGGGACGGTCGCGCCATCGAGACCATCGGCGAGTACCACCCGAAGAACGATCCCTCCGTGATCAAGGTCGACGGCGAGCGCGCCGCGTACTGGCTCGGCGTCGGCGCACAGCCGACCGAGGCCGTCGCCGCGATCCTCAAGGTCACCGGCGACTGGCAGAAGTTCAGGGGCGAGCCGGCCCCGGAGCCGATGAAGGTCGCCGCGCCGAAGACCGACAAGCACGAGCTGTTCGCCGCGGCGCTCGCCGACGCGATGGGCGAGCCCGAGGCCGAGGCCACCACCGCGTCGAAGAGGCGCGCCGCTAAGGCAGCGCCGAAGGCCGAGGAGCCCAAGGCCGAGGCCGCGCCGGCCGCCGAGGCCGAGCCGGCCGCCGAGGCACCGGCAGCAGCTGCGCCGGACGAGTCGGCGGAGAGCTGACGTGCTCGAGGAGGCCCTCGAGCATCTCGTTCGCGGGATCGTCGACCATCCGGACGACGTGCGCGTCGACATGGTCGACAACCGCCGCGGCCAGCGGCTCGAGGTCCGCGTGCACCCGGAGGACCTCGGCCGGGTGATCGGCCGCAACGGGCGCACCGCCAAGGCGCTGCGCCAGGTCATCAACGGCGTCGGCGGCAAGGGCATCCGGGTCGACGTGGTCGACGTCGACCGACGTTAGTTCGGTGACCGACACCGGTCCGGAGCTCGTCGCGGTCGGGCGGATCGGCCCACCCCGCGGCGTCCGCGGGGACCTGTTCGTCCAACCGTGGACCGACGATCCTGACGACCGCTTCGCCGCGGGCACGGTGTTCGGCACCGAGCCCGCGGCGGTGGGGCCGCTCACCGTCGAGTCCTCCTCATCGGCCGGCGGCAAGCTGGTCGTCCACTTCGCCGGCGTCGAGGACCGCTCCGCCGCGGAGGCGTTGCGCGGCGCGCGCCTCATGATCGCCGCCACCGAGCGCCCGCAGATCGACGATCCGGACGAGTTCTACGCCACCGACCTCATCGGTCTCGCGGCGCGGACGGTGTCCGGAGAGGAGCTGGGGCCGGTGCGCGACGTGCTCAATGCCGCCGGTGCCGACTACCTCGTCCTCGAGGTCGACGGCCGCGAGCGGCTCGTGCCGTTCGTCTCGGCAATCGTCCCGACGGTGGACATCGCCGGGGGCTCGGTCGTCATCGACCCGCCGCACGGGCTGTTCGACCTATGACGCCGGCGCTGACCCTCGACGTCGTCACGATCTTCCCGGACTACCTCGCGCCGCTGCGCCAGTCGCTGCTCGGCAAGGCGATCGAGCGCGGCCAGGTCGAGGCGCGCGTGCACGACCTGCGCCGCTGGACGGATGACGTGCACCACACCGTGGACGACACGCCGTACGGCGGCGGGCCCGGCATGGTGATGCTCCCCGAGCCGTGGGGCCGCGCGCTGGACGACATCGCGCCTCCGGAGGCGGCGAGCCAACCACGGCTGATCGTGCCCGCACCGGCCGGGCGCCCCTTCACGCAGGCGCTCGCCGCTGAGCTGGCGGCCGAGCCGTGGCTGCTGTTCGCCTGCGGGCGGTACGAGGGGATCGACGCCCGGGTGGCCGACTACGCGGCACAGCGGATGCGCGTGGACGAGGTGAGCCTCGGCGACTACGTGCTGGCCGGCGGGGAGGTGGCGGTGCTGGTCATCGTCGAAGCGGTGAGCAGGCTGCTCCCCGGAGTGCTGGGCAACGCCCGGTCGGCGGTCGACGACTCGTTCGCGGCCGGGCCGGCGGGGCTGCTGGAGGCGCCGGCCTACACCAAGCCGGCGCTCTGGCGCGGCCTGGAGGTCCCGCCGATCCTGCTGTCGGGCAACCACGGCGAGATCGCGCGCTGGCGGGCGGCCCAGTCCCGCGAGCGGACCGCCGAGCGGCGCCCCGACCTGCTCTGACGTAACGCCGCGACGGAGCCCGCCGGTTTCGGGATCCGGCGGCCGGTGTGGCATCATCGTGGGGTTGCCCACTGTGCCCCGGCGCCGGCGGGAGCCCCCATGGACAGCACGCCAGGCGGTGCCGGACGCGAAGCCTGCACCGCCGAACATCGACGCGAGACCAACAAGGAAGCGAAGCCCGAGATGAACACCCTCGACACCGTGGACGCCCAGTCGCTGCGCGCGGACGTACCCGACTTCCGCCCCGGCGACACCCTGAAGGTGCACGTCCGCGTCGTGGAGGGCTCGCGCTCCCGGATCCAGGTCTTCCAGGGCGCGGTCATCCGGCGTCAGGGCGGCGGCGTCCGAGAGACGTTCACCGTCCGCAAGGTCAGCTTCGGCGTCGGCGTCGAGCGCACCTTCCCGGTGCACACCCCGGTCATCGAGAAGATCGAGGTCGTCACCCGCGGCGACGTGCGACGCGCCAAGCTGTACTACCTCCGGGATCTCCGTGGCAAGAAGGCCAAGATCAAGGAGAAGCGCGAGACCGTCGCGCACTGATCCGGCCGATGGCGGGGCGCATGATCAATCCACACACTCGCTCGCTCCGCCCGGCTCGGCTGCCGGTTTCCGAATGACCGACCAGCACGGCGAGGCCGGCGCCGGCCTCGCCGCGGGCCGCAGCGTCCCGTTCGAGTCCGCCGGCTCGGCGCATGCCGATGC
>JAVHVL010000659.1:0-2726 GCA_032160565.1 Pseudonocardiales bacterium
CGCGTCCATGTACTTCTCGAAGGCGTCCCATCCGGAGAGCTGGTACGGCAGCCCCGCGGTCGGAAGTGCCTCGAACACCTTGCTGCGGTAGGACGCCAGCCCCGTGTCCGAGCCGATCCAGTAAGGGCTCGAGCACGACAGCGAGAGGAAGTGCGGCAGGTAGCCCAGCAGCGCGTTGACGATCGGGATCGCCTTGTCGCCGCCCCGCACGCCGCAGTGCACGTGCACACCGAAGATCTGCAGCTGGCGCGCCATCCACTGGTTGCGCTCCATCAGCGCGAGGTAGCGCGGGTTGTCGGTGACGCGCTGCGTGGACCAGTCCGTGATCGGATGCGTGCCGCTGCAGATCAGCCCCACATTGCGCGCGTCGGCAGCCTGCCTGACCTCGGCGACGGTACCGGCGAGATCGGCCTTCGCCTCCGCGACGGTCTGGCAGATGCCGGTGATGACCTCGATGCACGACTGCAGCAGCTCGTGCTTCGCCTTCGGGTGCTCAGCCATCCCGTCCGGGCGGATGGCGGCGAGGATCGCGTCCGACGCCCCGGTGAGTTCGCGGGTGCCGAGGTCGATCAGCTCGAGTTCCCACTCGATGCCGAGACTGGTCCGCTCGGACGGCGAGAAGTCGATGTGCACCTTGCGGAGCGTATCGGGAACGGTCCAGGCAGTCGTGTGCACGCAACGCGATGGCCGGTGCCGGTAGGTTGCCCGATGTGAAGGACATCGTGCCCTTCGCGCTGATCATCTGCGGGATGGCGCTCGCCCTGCTCGCGGCCGTCGGCTCGAACCGGCTCAGCGAGCGCATCGGGATACCCACGCCCGCGATCTTCCTGATCGCCGCGGCCGTCGCGTCCGACATCTTCCCGTCGCTGGGTCATCTCAGCGTCCGGACCGATCAGCGACTGGTGACGGTGGCGCTCGCGCTCATCCTGTTCGACGGCGGCATGCACATCGGCATCACGCGGATCCGCTCGATCGCGGGCGGGGTGGTCTGGCTGGGCATCGCCGGCACGCTCGTGACGGCGGGTGCGATGGCCCTCGCCGCACATGGCCTGTTCGGCTTCGGCTGGCGGGAGTCGCTGTTGCTCGGCACGGCACTGGCGCCCACGGATCCGGCGGTGGTGTTCTCGGTCCTCGGCCGCCGCGAGATCGGGGGTCGCTCCGGGACGCTGCTCGAGGGCGAGTCCGGTGCGAACGACCCGGTGGGCATCGCGCTGATGATCAGCATCCTGGGCGCGACCGGTGGCGGGTTCGGAGCCGTCGCTTCGGGGTTCGGCCAGTTCGTGCTGCAGATGGCGATCGGCATCGCGCTGGGCATCGCCGGCGGGTACGTGCTGCTGGTGGTGATGCGCCGCGTGCCGCTGCCCAACGAGGCGCTCTACTCGCTGCAGACCATCGCCATCAGCCTGCTCATCTACGGCGCGGCCACCGCCTGCCACGGGTCGGGATTCCTGGCTGTTTTCCTCGCGGGCATCATCGTGGGCGACGCGCGTGCCCCGTACAAGCGGGAGATCGAACGCTTCGCCGCCGCGCTGAGCAACCTCGCCGAGATCGTGGCCTTCGTCGTGCTCGGGCTCAGCGTGTCCCTCAGCGAGGTGTTCAGCGACGGCCGGGTGTGGATCGGCGTGGTCCTTGCCGCGCTGCTGATCGTGATCGTCCGGCCGGTGCTGGTAGGGCTCGTGCTGCTGCCGGTCGAGCTGTCCCGCGGGGAGCGGGCATTCACGCTGTGGGCCGGGTTGAAGGGTGCGGTACCGATCCTGCTCGGCACCTACGTCCTCGCCGAAAAGCTCCCCGACGCCGCGCGGATCTACGACATCATCTTCGTCGTCGTCACGATCTCCGTCGTGCTGCAGGGTGGTCTGGTGCCGGTGTTCGCGCGACTGCTGCACGTGCCGATGCGCGTCACCGAGCCGGAGCCCTGGGCGATGGGCATGCGCTTCCGCGACGAGCCCGAGGGGCTGCACCGGTACTTCGTCGAGCCCGGATCGGCCGCGGACGGCTGCGCGCTCGCCGATCTCGCGCTGGGCGAGGCCGTGTGGATCAGCATGGTGAGCCGGCAGGGGCGGCTGCTCCAGGTACGCGGCTCGACCGTACTGGCGGCGGGCGACGAGGTGCTGGCACTGGCCGATCACGAGTCGGACGTGTCCGACCTGTTCTCCGTGCCTGATCGTCAGGAGTGACGCGACCCGCACCTGCTGGGTAGCGTCACGGCGCGACGGAGCCCACGAGCCGGTCCAGGAACGGCCGCTGCGCGGCGACGATCTTGGCCCGCGCCGCATCGACATCCAGCCACGCCACGCGATCGATCTCCGGGAACTCGCGCAGTTGCCCCGAGCCCTTCGGCCACTCCATCTCGAACGTGCCGGGGACGACGTCGGCCGGATCGAGATCACCCTCGACCGCCCACGCGGTGACGACCTTGCCGCTCGACTGCCGCACCTCACCCAGGTCGATCAGCTCGCCTTCGGGCGCCGGCAGGCCGAGCTCCTCCAGGAACTCGCGGCGGGCCGCGGCCAGCGGCTGCTCGTCCGGCTCGTACTCACCCTTCGGTACCGACCACGCACCGATGTCCTTCCTCGCCCAGAACGGGCCGCCCATGTGACCCAGTAGCACTTCGAGGCCGGCCGGACCGCGGCGGAAGACGAGTAGACCGGCGCTGCGTTTGTCTGCCATCCGGACAGTGTGCCGGTGCGGGGATCTCCATGCCGTCGATCTTGGCAGGGTCAGGA
>JAVHVL010000008.1:0-2589 GCA_032160565.1 Pseudonocardiales bacterium
TGACCCGCGCGATGCTGCTGCTCAACGTCGTGGAGGCAGCCGAACGGGGGCTCGCGCCGGCATGACGACCGAGCGGGAGACCGCCGCCGCGAGACCGCCGCGGCGGGGCGCGCTCGGGGTGGTCATCCGGCAGTGGCCGTTGCTGCTGGTCCTCGGCGGCTCGGCCTCCGCGATGATCTCCGTCGCCCTCGACGGGTTCCGGCTCGGGTGCACGATGCTCGGCGCATCGGTGGGGTTCGCTGCCGTCGCGCGAGCCGTCCTGCCTGCCCGGCGGGTCGGTCTGCTGGTCGTCCGCAGCCGGGCGTTCGACGTCATGGTGCTCGCCGCGATGGGGGCGGCACTCGTCGTACTCGCTGCTGTCACCCCGGGGGAGCCGCTGTGAGCCGTCCCGCTTCGGGACCGTCGCTGCCGCTGGGATAGCCTCGGACGCCGCATCTGTCTTGACGGCGAGAGACCGCCGAACGGGAGGCATGTCGATGGCGCGCAACGGCAAGGTGACCGTCGTAGGGGCAGGTTTCTACGGCTCGACGACAGCGCAGCGGCTCGCGGAGTACGACATCCTCGACGAGGTCGTCCTCACCGACATCGTCGAGGGCAAGCCCGAGGGACTCGCCCTCGACATCAACCAGTCCCGCCCGATCGAGGGCTTCGAGACCAAGGTGATCGGGCAGACGACCGGCCAGGACGGCTCCGGCTACGAGGCCATCGCCGGCTCCGACGTCGTGGTGGTCACCGCTGGCCTGCCGCGCAAGCCGGGCATGAGCCGGATGGACCTGATCGAGACCAACGCCAAGATCGTGCGGTCGGTCGCCGAGAACGTCGCGCAGCACGCGCCCGACGCCGTCGTCATCGTGGTGTCCAACCCGCTGGACGAGATGACCGCGCTGACCCAGCTGGCGTCGCAGTTCCCGAAGAACCGGGTGTTCGGCCAGGCGGGGGTGCTGGACACCGCGCGCTTCACCAACAACGTCGCGACGACGCTCGGCGTACCCGTGAAGTCGGTGCAGACCCTGACGCTCGGCTCGCACGGCGACACCATGGTGCCGGTGCCGTCGGCCTGCTTCGTCGACGGCAAGCCGCTCTCCGACGTGCTCGACGCCGCGACGATCGAGGAGCTCGTCACCCGCACGCGCAACGGCGGGGCGGAGGTCGTCGCGCTGCTGAAGACCGGCTCGGCCTACTACGCGCCGTCGGCCGCCGCGGCCCGGATGGCCCGCGCGGTGATCACCGACTCCGGCGAGACGATCCCCGTATGCGCGTGGGTGGACGGCGAGTACGGCATCAGTGGGGTGTACCTCGGCGTCGAGGCGCAGATCGGCCGTGCGGGCGTCCAGCGGGTCGTCGAGCGCGAGCTCACCGATTCCGAGCTGGCCGGCTTGAAGGAAGCAGCCGAGGCCGTCCGCGCCAAGCAGGCGGACATCGCCAGCCTCTGAGTCCGCTTCGCGCCAGCCGGCTGCTCGCGCTGGCATCGCGCGCGGTTCAGTCGAACTCGCCGAGGACGGCTCAGTCGAACTCGCCGAGGACTGCTCAGTCGAACTCGCCGAGGACGGCGGAGCGCAGCACGTCCAGGCCGACGCTCCCGACGTCCAGCGCCGCCCGATGGAACGCCTTGAGGTCGAAGTCGTCGCCGGCCTCGGCGCGCGCGTCGTCGCGCAGCTGCAACCACATCCGCTCGCCGATCTTGTACGACGGCGCCTGCCCCGGCCAGCCGAGATAGCGATCCAGCTCGAAGCGCCGGAACCCCTCCGCGGAGGCGACGTGCGCGGAGAGGAAGTCCCAGGCCTTCGCGTAGGTCCAGCCCCCGCCGCCGACCTCCGCCGGGGCCTCGAAGCCGCAGTGGATGCCGATGTCCAGCACCACTCGCGCCGCGCGGAAGGACTGGCTGTCCAGCATCCCCATGTAGTCGCCCGGCTCGTCGAGGAAGCCGAGGTCGGCCATCAGCCGCTCGGCGTAGAGCGCCCAGCCCTCGCCGTGCCCGCTGATCCAGGACGCCAGCCGGCGCCACCGGTTCAGCAGGTCGCTGCGGTACACGGTCTGGGCGATCTGCAGGTGATGCCCCGGTACGCCCTCGTGGTAGACGGTCGACAGCTCCTTCCACGTCGCGAACTCGGTGACGCCGCGCGGCACGGACCACCACATCCGCCCCGGACGGGTGACGAGGTCCTCGCTGGGGCCGGTGTAATAGATGCCGCCCTGGTGCGTCGGCGCGATGCGGCACTCCAGCGTGCGGATCGGCTCCGGGATGTCGAAGTGCGTGTCCGCCAGGGCGGCCACGGCCGCGTCGGACTTGCCCTGCATCCAGGCCTGGAGGGCCTCCTTGCTCGGCAGCTTGCGCGCGGGGTCGCTGTCCAGGTGGTCCATGGCCTCCCGTGCGGTGGCGCCCGGCTTGATCCGCTCAGCCGTCTCGGCCATGAGGGCGGTGATGCGCGCCAGCTCCTCCTGCCCCCAGGCGTAGGTCTCCTCCAGATCGATCCGGGCACCGAGGAAGGCGCGGGAGAACAATGCGTACCGCTCGCGCCCGACCGCGTCGCGCGTCGGCGCCTGCGGTAGCAGCTCCTCGCGCAGGAACGTCGCGAGCTCGTCGTACGC
>JAVHVL010000063.1:0-8495 GCA_032160565.1 Pseudonocardiales bacterium
GCTGCCGAGCCGCACGGTCGGCTCGTCCCTGACCGGCAGCTGACCGGCCGACGCGAAGCCGAGCGCCCGGTAGCCCCGGTCACGCCCGACGAAGCCCGCGACGAACGGGTCCGTGGGGCTCGACAGCAGCTCGGCCGGGGTTGCCAGCTGCGCGAGCGTGCCGCCGACGCGCAGGACGGCGACCTGATCGCCGAGCGTGATCGCCTCGTCGATGTCGTGCGTGACGAACACGATCGTCTTGCCGAGCTCGGCCTGCAGCTGCAGGAACACCTCCTGCAGCTGGGCGCGCACCACCGGGTCGACGGCCGAAAAGGGCTCGTCCATGAGCATGACCGGTGGATCGGCCGCGAGCGCGCGGGCCACCCCCACCCGTTGCTGCTGCCCGCCGGACAGCTGCGCCGGGTACCGGTCGCCGAGCTGAGCGGGGAGCCCGACCCGCTCCAGCAACTCGCGAGCCTGGGCACGCGCGGTGCGGCGATCTCGCCCGAGGAGCACGGGGACGGTGGCAACGTTGTCCACGACGGTGCGGTGCGGGAACAGCCCCGCGTTCTGGATGACGTAACCCATGCCGCGGCGCAGCTGGGCCGGCTTCACCGTTGCGGTGTCACGGTCGTCCAGCCAGATCCGGCCGGACGTCGGATCGATCATCCGGTTGATCATGCGCAGGGACGTGGTCTTGCCGCAGCCGGACGGCCCGACGAAGACGGTGATCTTCCCCGTCGGCGCCTCGAGGCTGAGCGATTCCACCGCCTGCGTGCCGTCGGGGTACCGCTTGGACACCGACTCGAAGCGAATCACCGATCCAGCCCACCATTCCGCACCGACATCGGCAAACGCCGTAATGAGTTCTTAACCGGTACTCGATGTCCGTTGCGATGCTTTCGTCCCTCGCGACCGCGCGCGAAGTTGGTCAGCGCACATCGTCACACTCGATTGGTTACCGATCGGTAATAACGAATAGTGTCGTGCAGTCCCCCGTCATGTGTGAGGAGAAGACCCCGTGGCCCTGCGGCTGACCCTCGGTCTGTTGATGCTGGTCGTGACGGCGGCGGTGGCCGGCCGGCGCATCCTCTGGCTCACCAAGCTGATCCGGTCCGGAAAGCCGGCCCTCGGCCGCACCGACCAGATCGAGGAGCGCGTGAAGGGCCAGCTCGTCGAGGTGTTCGGGCAGAAGCGGCTGCTGAAGTGGGGCGCGCCGGGCATCGCGCACTTCTTCACGTTCTGGGGCTTCGTCATCCTCGGTCTCACGATCATCGAGGCCTACGGCGCGCTGGTCATCAGCAAGGACTTCGCCATCCCGTTCTTCGGGCACGCACGCTGGCTGGGGTTCCTCGAGGACTTCTTCGCGGTGGCCGTGCTGCTGGCCATCATCTGGTTCGCCGTCAACCGAATGCTCAACGCACCGGAGCGCAAGCAGCGCGCCAGCCGGTTCTACGGCTCGCACACCGGGCCGGCCTGGGTCATCCTCGGCATGATCTCGCTGGTCGTCATCACGCTGCTGCTCTACCGAGGAGCGCAGTACAACACCGGGCACTTCCCGTTCGGGAAGTCGAAGGCTCCGTTCGCCTCGTACCTCGTCGGCAAGGCGCTCGGCAACGGCGCCTACAACCAGGGCGTCGAGACGTTCTTCCTGCTCGCGCAGATGGCCGTCATCTTCGGCTTCACGATCATCGTCACGTACTCCAAGCACCTGCACATCGCCACCGCGCCGCTCAACGTCCTCACCAAGCGCGAGCCCATCGCGCTCGGCCCGCTGCTGCCGGTGACCGACGCCGAGGGCAAGCCGATCGACTTCGCCGACGTCGAGAACCTGTCCGAGGACACCGTCTTCGGGAAGGGGAAGATCGAGGACTTCAGCTGGAAGGGCTACCTCGACTTCTCGACGTGCACCGAGTGCGGCCGCTGCCAGTCGCAGTGCCCGGCGTGGAACACCGACAAGCCGCTGTCGCCCAAGCTGCTGATCATGGACCTGCGCGATCATCTCTTCGCGAAGGCGCCGTACCTGATCGGCGGCCAGGCCGTCCCGGATGACGCCGTGCCCAACTTCGGGACGCCGGCCGCCGAAGGTGGCGAGCACGGTCATCATGTCCCCGAGGCCGGCTTCCCGCGCGTCGAGGGCTCCGGCGTGGAACAGGCGCTGCGCCCGCTCGTCGGCGATCTCGCCAGCGGCGGCGTCATCGATCCGGACGTGCTCTGGTCCTGCACGACCTGCGGCGCCTGCGTCGAGCAGTGCCCCGTCGACATCGAGCACATCGACCACATCGTCGACATGCGCCGGTACCAGGTGCTGATCGAGTCGGCGTTCCCGTCCGAGGCCGGCGTCATGCTGCGCAACCTCGAGAACAAGGGCAACCCGTGGGGGCTGGCGGACAAGGGCCGCGAGGAGTGGTTCGAAGGGCTCGGCTTCGACGTGCGCCGCGCCCAGCCGGGGACGAAGCTGGACGTCGACGTCGAGTACCTGTTCTGGGTCGGCTGCGCCGGCGCGCTCGAGGACCGCTCCAGGAAGGTCACCCGTGCCTTCGCCGAACTTCTGCACGTGGCCGGCGTCGAGTTCGCGGTGCTCGGGGCCGCAGAGACGTGCACCGGCGACCCGGCCCGCCGCCTCGGTAACGAGTTCCTGTTCCAGATGCTGGGCATGCAGAACGTCGAGACGCTGAACTCCATCACCCGCGCGGACCCGTTGAAGATCGTGGCCACCTGCCCGCACTGCTTCAACACGCTGGCCAACGAATACCCACAGCTCGGCGGCCACTACGAGGTCGTCCACCACACCCAACTGCTCGCTCGCCTCGTCGAGGAGGGGCGGCTGACGCCCGTCGAGCCCGTCGACAAGAACGTCACCTACCACGACCCGTGCTACCTCGGCCGGCACAACAAGGTGTACACGCCACCGCGCGACGTGCTGGGCGCCATCCCGGCCCTGAAGTCACAGGAGATGCACCGCTGCAAGGAGCGCGGCTTCTGCTGCGGCGCCGGCGGTGCCCGGTTCTGGATGGAAGAGAAGATCGGCAAGCGCATCAACCGGGAGCGCACCGACGAGGCGATCGGCCTGGACCCGGACCTGATCTCGACGGCCTGCCCGTTCTGCATGGTGATGCTGTCCGACGCGGTCGCGGAGAAGAAGGGCGACGGGTCGGCGAAGGAGCACGTCCAGGTGCTGGACGTGGCGCAGATCCTGCAGCAGTCGCTGTCCCCGCCCCCGGAGATCGCCCGGCCCGCATCCTGAAGACAAGCTGCGTCTGGAGCGGGTACCCGTACGCGGCTCCGCGTAATGTCCGGAAGGTGACTGGGCAACGCGACGTCATCGACTACGCCTTGCAGCGTCGCGCGCTGCTCGCGGACCTCGCTTGCGGGCGCACCTCGCTGGGCGAGGCCTGCGACGCGCACCCGTACCTCCTGCTCGCGGCCAAGCATTACGGCGAGCCGGCGCCGACCCCCTGCCCGGTCTGCGACAAGCGCCGGCAGCGGCACGTCCACTACGTCTACGGCGAGAACATCGGCAGGTCGGCCGGGCAGGCGAAGTCCCGGGGCGAGCTCGCCGCACTGGCCCGAACGCACGAGGAGTTCGACGTGTACGTCGTGGAGGTATGCCCGGACTGCGGCTGGAACCACCTGATCCGCTCCTTCGTCCTAGGTCACTCCGGTGGCGAGACGCTGACCGCCGCGGACGGCTGACCGGTGGCGGAGAGGCTCCAGAAGGGCGGGCCGAAGCGGACGAAGGCGGACCCCACCACGATGCCGGAGCGCATCGCGCACCTGCCGGGCTGGTGGAAGAAGCGGCACCACGCGAAGAAGAAGCGGCTCGCCGCGATGAGCCGGCGCCGGCGCATCCTGCGGCGCTTCGGGGTCATCGGCACCTGGTTGCTCGCGATCCTCGCCGTGCTCATGGTCAGCACGGTCACCTTGTTCTACAAGCTCAGCGACGTGCCGCGGCCGGAGAGCCTGCCGCTGCCGCAGGTCGCCACGTTCCTGTACTCGGACGGATCCGTGATGGCCCGCATCGGTACGCAGAACCGCACCATCGTTAAGCTCGAGGAGGTCCCGCAGCCGGTGCGCTGGGACGTGCTGGCGGCGGAGGACCGCGCCTTTTACACGGAGCCCGGCGTCTCGATCAAGGGCACGATCCGCGCGGCGCTCAGCGACCTCACCGGTGGTGACACGCAAGGCGGGTCGGGCATCACCCAGCAGTACGCGAAGAACGCCTACCTCAGCGATTCCCGCACCCTGAGCCGCAAGCTCAAGGAGCTCATGATCGCGGTGAAGCTGTCGCGCCAGTACTCGAAGGACCAGATCCTCGAGTTCTACCTCAACACGATCTACTTCGGCCGGGGCGCCTACGGCATCCAGGCCGCGGCGCAGACGTTCTTCGGCACGGACGTCAGCAAGCTCGACGTCGCGCAGGGCGCGGTGCTCGCCGCGCTGCTGCGCGCACCCAGCTACTACGACCCGTCCGTCAACCCCGCCCAGGCCAAGGCACGGTGGAACTACGTGCTCGACGGCATGGTGAGCACGCACCACCTCACCGCCGGGCAGCGCGCAACGCTCACCTACCCCAAGGTGCGGCCACCCAGCGACAGCACGCTCGGTACCGCTGGGCCCACGGCGCTGATCGTCTATCAGGTCATGCAGGAGCTGAAGGCCCACGGCATCAGCGAGGCGGAGATCAACACCCGCGGCCTGCGCATCCAGACGACGATCGACCGGCACGCGCAGGACTCGGCGGTGGCGGCGATCAAGCAGACCTTCGCCAACCTCACGCCGCAGCAGCGCAACCTCAAGAACGCGCTGGTGGCCGTCAACCCGGCCAACGGCGGAGTGCTCGCGTACTACGGGGGGCCGAACGGCGCGAACTACGCCGGCAAGATCGACAACAACGACTACGCCGGAATCGGCAGGCGACCCCCGGGCTCGTCGTTCAAGCCGTACACGCTGGCGACGGTGCTCACCCAGACGGTGAAGAAGGCCCAGGGCAAGGCGCCCTTGACGATCGACAGCCGCGTCGACGGCAGCTACTGCGTCACGATCCAGGGCCGCAAGATCTGCAACGATCCGGGCGACCTCAGCGTGAGCAGCTCGTCGGTCACCGTCGCCAACGCGATGAAGTACTCCCTGAACACCACCTTCGACCAACTCGCCGTGCAGGCCGGCCCCGACAACGTCGCCGCCACGGCGTATGCCGCGGGCGTCGCGCAGACCGACGGCGACGGCAACCGGCAGCTGAAGGACCAGAACGGCCACACCGGATTCGGCATCGGCATCGGCGACTACGCGGTCCGCCCGATAGATCAGGCCGTCGGCTTCGCGACCTTCGCCAACAGCGGGAAGCGCAACAGCCCGTACTTCGTGCAGAAGGTCACCGACTTCAACGGCAACGTCGTCTATCACCACAGCACACCGGCCAAGCAGGCTCTCGACCCGAAGGTGGCCAACGACGTCACCCTGACCCTTGAGCCGATCGCCACCTGGTCGAACGACCCGCTCTCCGGCGGGCGGGTGTCCGCCGCCAAGACAGGCACCGAAGGGATCCCCGGCACGACGAACAACAGCGACGCCTGGATGGTCGGCTACACGCCGCAGGTCAGCGCCGCGGTGTGGACCGGTAGCGGCAACTCCGTCACGCCCATCTTCAACTCCTACGGCGGGGCGGAATACGGCTCGGACCTGCCCGGCAAGACGTGGAAGCTGTTCATGGACACCTACCTGACGGGCAAGCCCAACCTCCCAATGGCCACGAGCCAGATGATCCACGGCGGCCAGAACACCGCACCGACCCCCACGCCGACACCGACGCCGACCCGGAGCACGTCGGCGAGCAAGAGCCCGACTCCGACGTTCTCGCGCTCGACCGGCTTCTCCACGCCGCCGACGCTGACCCCCACGACGTCGGCTCCGACGACGCCGCCAACCCCGACCTGCACCACCGGGGCGTTGCCGCTTCCCACTTGCTCCACATCGCCGAAGGGCCGCCCCACCAGCCCCAGCCCCTGACGTCCGGCATGCCAGGATGACGCGATGACATCCGTGGCGGTGGAGCAGCACGACCCGCCCGCCCCCAGCCGTCGCGACGCGACGGTCGCCCGCGCCAGCCAGGCGATCGGCGGCGCGTGGGGGCGCTACGCCGGCGTCGGGTTCAGCTGGTGGACGCCGCTTCGGGTGCTGCTCGCGATGACCTGCCTCACGATGCTGCTCGGCTTCCTGGTGAAGGAGCCCTGCGCCACCGGCAACTGGACGGGCAACAAGCAGTACACCCACATGTGTTACTCGGACGTCGTGCCGCTCTGGAGCGACGAGCGGCTGGACATCGGCGCCGTGCCGTACCGCGACACGGCAGTGGAGTACCCGGTGCTCACCGGCGGCTTGATGTGGCTGTCCGCGGACCTGACCCGCGGGCTGCACGCGCTGGACAGCGGCTGGTCTGAGCTGGTCGTCTTCGGCGTCATCACCGCGATCCTGCTCAGCGGCTGCGCGCTGGTGGTCACCGCCGCCACCGCCCAGACGGCCGGGCGCCGCCCGTACGACGCGGCGATCTTCGCCCTCTCGCCCCTCGTCGCGCTGCACGCCTTCACCAACTGGGACCTGCTGGCCATGGCCCTGACCAGCGGGGCGCTCTGGGCATGGGCGCGCCGCAAACCGGTGCTCGCCGGCGTGCTCATCGGACTGGGGACGGCGGCGAAGCTGTATCCGGCCCTGCTACTCGTCGCCATCGTCATCCTGGCGATACGCACCCGCCGGTACGCGCCCGCGGTGTGGGCCGCGATAGCCACGGTGCTGGCCTGGTCGGCGGTGAACGTCCCCGTCGCATTGGCGTACTACCGCGGCTGGTCCCAGTTCTACCGCTTCAGCTTCGACCGCCCGACGGAGCGCAGCACGCTGTGGGCGATGATCCGCACGCTGACGTCGGGGAGCGTGAGCTCGTCCGACGCGCCGTACTGGGTGCCGCCTGGCGCCGCCGTGGCGGTGGCTCTCGGGTTGGCGCTGCTCGCCATCGCGTGGATCGGGCTGCGGGCACCGGCGAAACCGCGGTTGGCGCAGCTCGCGTTCCTGGTCGTGCTCGCGTTCCTGCTCACCACCAAGGTGTGGAGCCCGCAGTACTCGATGTGGCTGGTGCCGCTGATCGCGCTGGCCCGCCCCCGCTGGCGGGTGAGCTTGCTGTGGCAGTTCAGCGAGATCGCCGTCTGGTGCCTGACCCTCACCGAGCTGCTCGGGCTGAACCAGGGTCAGGAGAACCACGGGATCGCCTACGGCTGGCTCATGCTGGCGCTGGTGGTCCGGGACGCGCTGCTGCTCGTGATCGCGGGGCTGGTCGTCCGCGAGATCTGGCACCCGGAGCTGGACGTCGTGCGCGCCGACGGAGCCGACGACCCCGGCGGCGGGTACTTCGACGGCGCCCCCGACCGCTTCGTGGCCCCGCGCTGGGGCGCCCGGGCGCCGCAGTTCGAGGACGCCGGCGATCAGGCCGTCGACGGCGCGGCGGACAGCGACTTGCGCAGATAGGCGATGTCGGCGCCCTGACCCTCGGGTCCGCCGGGGGTCTCGACGATCACGTCGGAGGCCGCGGCCCGGCAGACCTCGGCGATCACCGTCGGGTCGATCTGCCCGCTGCCGAGGTTGGCGTGCCGGTCCGCGCCCGAGTCGAAGGCATCGCGGCTGTCGTTGGCGTGCACCAGGTCGACGCGCCCGGTGATCGCCCGCACCCGCTCGACGATGCCGGCGAGCTCCTCACCGCCGGCGTGGGCGTGGCAGGTGTCGAGGCAGAACCCCACGCCGAACTCGCCTATCGCGTCCCACAGTCCGGCGAGGCGGTCGAACCGGCGGGCCATCGCGTTGTTGCCGCCGGCGGTGTTCTCGATGAGGATCGGCAGCGGGAAGCCGCCCTCCTCGGCGGCCCGGGCGAAGGTCTTGCGCCAGTTGTCGTAGCCGGTGGCCGCGTCGTCGGCGGCGTTCATGTGCCCACCGTGGACGATGAGGCCGCGGGCACCGATGCCGGCCGCCGCCTGGGCATGCTGGCCGAGCAGCTTGCGGCTGGGGATGCGGATCCGGTTGTTCAGCGTGGCGACGTTCAGCACGTAGGGCGAGTGGATGTAGACCGTCAGCCCGCTCGCCTTGAGCTGCTCCGCCTGCGGGTGCGGCGCCGGGGCCTTCCAGCCCTGGGGATCGGCGAGGAAGAACTGGACCGCCTCCGCGCCGGTGGCCTCGGCCGCGGCGAGCGGGTCGGTGGAGTCGACGTGGGCACCAATGACCGGCATGCTCAGCACCTTACGACCCGACTCGGACAGGTGTTTCGCTGGCGTTACGTCGGCGCGTAACCGAAACTGTATGCGCTCGTTGATCAGGGTGCCGGCGCGTTAGGGTGGCGTCCGACTGTAACCGGTCAAAAGGGGAGAAAACAGGATGCCTGGACGACGCCAGCAGCGGCCTGCCGGACGATTCGGTCTGCGCTGGGTCGCCGGGGCAGTAGGCATTGCCCTGATCGACGCGAACCAGCCCGGCAGCGG
>JAVHVL010000196.1:0-3168 GCA_032160565.1 Pseudonocardiales bacterium
CGCTGTCGGCTCTGGCTTCGAGGTCAGCACTCAGTTTGCTCAGATGCGTATGAAGGGCGCACGTGTCCTGGCAGCGAATGCCTTGAGGAAGCAGGCCCGCGGCCGCTGACAGGTGCTGTGGGTTCTCCGGAGGTCAATCACGCGCATCAAAGGTTGAAGTAGCGCACGATCCATGGCGGAGGTTTCGCGAGACGCTCAGCCTCGACGCTCGCGTCAATCTGGCTTGACGCGGCTCCGCATGCGCCCCGATTGCCACTGGCTCAGTCGACGTCGGGAGGCGCGACCCGTCCCACAAGCCGAACCTCGATCGAGCCGTAGCGCGGGCTACGGCCTGTCGGCGCCAAGTGTCCCGCAGTGGTGTCGGATGCGGGACACTCAGCACCCCGGGTTGGGGTCAACGCTGTCAACGCTTCGTGGTCGATGCGGCGACGCCGGCCCTGGCTTCGTTGCGTTGGCGTTCGATGGCGCGGTAGACGGTCGAGCGGCCGACGCCGAACAGGTCGGCGACCTCTGCGGTGCTGTAGTCGCCGCTGTGCACGAGGGAGACCATGTGGGCCTCTTGCCGCCGGTTGAGCTTGGGCTGCTTGCCGCGCAGGCGGCCCTTGGCATTGGCGACCTTCATGCCTTCTCGGGTGCGGAGCCGGATCAGGTCGGATTCGACTCGGCGACGATGGCGAGCACGTTGAACATCAGGCGGCCCACGGCGTCGGTGGGGTCGCAGACCGACCCACCCAGGGACAGGCTGACTTGGCGGTTCGTGAGTTCCTCGGCGATCGCTCGCGCGTCGGGCAGGGACCGGGCGAGCCGGTCCAGCTTGGTCACCAGGAGGGTGTCTCCGGCCCGGGCGGCCGCCAGTGCTTCCCGCAGTCCGGGTCGTTCACGGTTGGTGCCGGTCAAGCTGTGGTCGACATAGATCCGGTCGGCCGCGACACCCAGGCCGAGCACGGCGTCGCGCTGGGCGGTGAGGTCTTGTTGATCGGTGGAGCATCGGGCGTACAACTGAAGCCGACTCAGCATCGAAATCGACCCCGGCCGCACAAGGATCTACCGGGCAGCTAACGCGCGGGCGCCGATGGCGCCGGCCCAGAATGCTTCGCGGAACACGTGCGTGCTGACGGTTGAGGCGGCCAGTCCGGCCCCGGCGATGCTGGACAGCGCCGCGACGCCGAGCGCGCCGCCGATCTCGTGGAACGTGTTCACGATCGCCGCGCGCAGACCCAGTCACACATCTGGCCCTCCCCGTCCGGTGTTGGCTAGGCAGGGGGTCTGGGCGGGATGACGGGGGTGAAGGTGACGGTGTAGCCGCTGGTCCGCGCGCGGCAGGGACTGGGCGGGTGAATGCTGATGACCGCCACGTCGGGCAGCGCGAACCGGCCCGGTGGACCCGGGGGAATCGTGATCGTGTCGATGTCGACGACACCGCCGGCGGTGGTGATCGTGGTCCGCGCATAGCCGGGGATCGCGGGTGGTCCGGGTGGGACGGCCACCGGTATGCCGAAGACGACCACGTTAGCCACGGTGGGAGTCAGGGTCACGGTGACCACATCGGTATTCGTCACGCTGACCGTGACTGGCCCGAGTGGGGTGCTGACCGCCCCGCCGCCAACCACGCAGAGATCGCCGCATGTCGTGTCGGCCTGAGCGGTCGACATCGTCGCTACCGGCATGGCGAGTGCCGCCAGCGCGGACACGATGATCCGCCGCGATCGAGAACGCTTCACACTCGTGGGCATCATGACCAGGTCGGTTCGAGCATCGCGCCGCCGGCGTGCAGCACGTCGAGGCGCTGCACGGTGGGCTCAGTCGTTGGCCGGTTGCCGCCGAATGTGGCATCGACGGCAGGGTGGATGCGTTCCTCGAAGGCTCGCGCACAGGCCTCTTCGGAGTCCCAAACATCGATGTAGCGCAGGGTGCCGTCGGGCTGGCGCACGCACAGGTGCAGCAGCTGCCCGGGCAGCGGTTCCGGGCCGAGCTCGTCGATGATGCGGCGGTAGAGGTCCACACCGATCGGGACGTCCTGGATGAAGGCGTAGACCACGACACCGGCCTCCTGATACATTATATCCGAATGACCTTCGGATGAATGAGGCGACAGTACGACCGATGAACGACGGCGTCAAGGCGCACCCCGCCGGCAAAAGGCAATACCACTCACCGCGGCGAGCCGAGCAGGCCGCCGCGACCCGCCACGCCGTGCTCGGCGCAGCCCGAGATCTGTTCGTCCGCGACGGCTACACCGCCACGACGATCGCCGAGATCGCCGAGCAGGCCCAGGTGTCGGTGGACACCGTCTATGCGAGCGTCGGACGCAAACCCGCCCTGCTGCGCGAACTCGTCGAAACTGCGATCTCGGGCACCGATCAGGCCGTGCCTGCCGAGCAGCGCGACTACGTCATCCGCATCGGCGCAGCGGCCACCGCGCGCGAGAAGATCACCATCTACGCCCACGCCATCACCGCCATCCAGCAGCGGATGGCGCCGGTGTTCCTCGCGCTACGTGACGCCGCGACGACCGACTCCGACTGCGCTGCGCTGTGGACCGGGATCGCCGCACGCCGCGCCGCCAACATGCGCACCTTCGCCGCCGACCTTCGCAGCACCGGCGAACTGCGCGATGACCTGTCCGACGATCAGGTCGCCGACATCATCTGGAGCATGAACGCCGCGGAATACTGGGATCTACTGGTGCGCGAACGCACCTGGACCCCCGACCAGTTCACCGACTGGCTCACCGATGCCTGGACCCGGCTCCTGCTCCGGGCACCCTGAGTCCTCGCACGCAGCCGATCCCCGCCACGCGGAGCCAGCAGACGGCCTGCAATCGGAAGGTCGAGGTGCGGCGCAACGCTGCGAAAGCCGCCGGCCGCGCCTACGGCCGGCGCAGGTGTGCAGCGATGGCTGCGACGAGTCGGATCGTTCTCAACCGGCGTACCAGAAAGTCTTGAAAGATATCCGGGAGGCGGTGTCGGATCGGGGCAGAGGCGTTCGTAGCAAGGGTGAGCGGCCGCCCGCGAGGGGCACGCCGAATGACAGGAGATGATCCGAGATGCAGTACCTGGTTTCCGTGATCGATGACAAGAGCAATCCCGGCAGCACGGACAGGCAGCCTGCCATCAGCGCGTTCAACGAACGACTGATCGCCGAGGGCTACTGGGTTTTCGCGGGCGG
>JAVHVL010000209.1:0-4127 GCA_032160565.1 Pseudonocardiales bacterium
TGCTGGCCCCAGCCCCACTGGAACATCGCGACCTGCGCGCCGACGGCCGCCGCCATCGACAGCAGGAAGCCCAGGATCGACTTGATCGGCACCAGGATGGTCCGGAATGCGAAGGTCAGCAGGACGAACGCCAGCCCGACGACGACGATCAGGAACGTCGGCAGGGCGCTGGACAGCTTGGCCGAGACGTCGATGTTGGACGCCGTCGTTCCGCCGACCAGGATGTGCGCGCCCGTCTGACCCTCGATGGCTGCTCTGTCGTTGCGCAGCGTATGCACGAGATGGGTGGTCGCCGAGTCGTTCGGCCCGGACTTCGGAATCACGCGGATCAGCGAGATGCCGTTCTGCGCGGCCAGCGGGGTGACCTGCGAGACGTCGGGCACCCTGGCCAAGGCGCCCGCGATCTGCCGGGTGGCGGACGGACTCGTGACGTCCTGGGCGACGATCAGGAGCGCGCCGTTGAAGCCGGCGCCGAAGCCCTCGGTGGTGAGGTCGTAGGCCTTGCGCTGGGTGGTGTCCTTGGCCTGCGATGCCCCGCTGGGCAGCCCCAGCTGGATCTTCGTGGCGGGAATCGCGAGCACGCCGAGCAGGATCACCCCGCCGACGAGCACGGGCACGCGGTGGCGCACGACCCACCGGGCCCAGCCGGCGCCGGCGGTGCTGTCGGGGTTCGCGGCGGAACGGCGGGCGACCCGCTCGGCGCGCGCACCGAGGAGCGGAAGCCGGGTGAACGTGGCGACCTTGGTGCCGGCGAAGCCCAGCATCGCCGGTACGAGCGTCAAGGCGATGAGCAGCGCGACGGTCACTGATGCCGCCGCGGCCAGCCCCATCACGGTCAGGAACGGGATGCCGACGACGGTCAGGCCGCACAACGCGATGATCACCGTGAGGGCGGCGAAGACGACGGAGCTGCCGGCCGTGCCCATGGCCAGCGGCACCGACTCCTCCGGGGTCATGCCGTTGAGCAGGTTGCTTCGATGCCTGGACAGGATGAACAGCCCGTAGTCGATGCCACAGGACAGCCCGAGCATGAGGGCGACGGTGGTCGAGGCCGACGCGATCGTCAGCACCGACGCGACGGCGGTGATGCCCATCAACGTGGTGACCACCCCGATGATCGCGCCCAGGATGGGCATGCCGGCCGCCGCGAAGGCACCGAAGGCGATCATCAGGATGATGAAGGCGATGCCCAGCCCGATCAGCTCGGGCGTCTCGGTGACCGGCGTGCGCCAGCCGGGGTAGACGCTGCCGTTGTACTCGACCTGCACGCCATCGGCCTGCACGGGTTTCAGCGCGGTCTTGACGGCATTGAGATTGGCGTCCGTCACGTTTGCCGGCTTCGCCGACCACTGCACCTGCCCGAGCGCCACTGTGCCGCTCGGCGACACCAGCTGCCCCTGGAACGGATCGACGACGCTGGAGACCTGCGGCACCGACTTCAGCGTGCTCATCGCCGCCTCGATCGCAGCCTTGACGGACGGATCGGTCACCTTCGCTCTGCCGTTGGTGGTGGCGAACACGATCGTGCTCTGCCCACCGCCGAACGCCGGCAGCTTGGCCGACAGCACGTTCGCGGCGTTCTGCGCCTCCGTGCCCGGGATGGTGAAGTTGTCGTTCGTCTTCCCGCCGCTGAGCTGCGCGATCGCGATCGCGGCAATGGCCGCGGCCAGCCAGATCGCCAGCACCAGACGCCGCCGGCGGAACGCAAACAGGGCCAGGCGGTACAGGTAGCTGGACATGCGGCAGAGCTCCACGGGTGAGGATTGAGCACGAATTCCGGCGGGTTCGACGCTAGGGGATTCACTAGCCGAATGTCAAGTGAGTCACTAGCTGAACGGCAGGCGACTCACTTGACGCACAGCAAGTGACTCACCTGACGCACAGCAAGTGACTCGCCAGCTACTCGCGGGTATGCTGCGCTTCGGTCCAGCAGTGAGGAGCACATCCATGGTGACCCTGGTCAAGGGCATCTCCAGCCGCGCGGCGCAGGCGGAGCAGACCAGGCAGCAGATCCTGGGCACGGCGCAGCGGCTGTTCGCCGAGCTCGGCTACGACGCCACCTCGCTGCAGATGATCGCCGACGAGATGGGGCTGACCAAGGCCGCCGTCTACTACCACTTCCGCGCCAAGAGCGACATCTTGCACGCGGCGATGCTCCCCGGACTCGAGCGGATCGAGATTCTGCTGGACGAGGTGACGACGATTCGCAGCCGGCGTGCCCGCGTCGAGCACCTTGTCGACGGCCTCGTCGAGTTCCTCGTCGAAAACCGCCAGTACGCGGTCATGGCAGCGAACGACCGCGCGGCAAAGCGACACAAGCTCGACGACGAGGCCGACCGCTTGCGGCTGCGCGCGCTGGCGCTGCTCTTCGGCGACAACCCGACCGGCCCTGAGCGGGTCGCCTTCTATGCGGTACTCAGCATCGCCGAGACGCTGCCCGAGCTGGTCGACCTGTCCGACGACGAGCTGCGCGACGCCCTGCATACGACCATGCTGCGCGTGCTGCGGGTCCCGTCCTCGGCCAAGGAGTAGCCACGTGCGACGCGATCAGCAGCAGGCGGCCGCGGCGGGCTCGGTCGACGTCTCCGCGGCGGACGTGCAGCACTCCGGTCCGTCACCGGGCTGACCGGAGAACGTGGGGGAGTCGTCCAGCACCGTGTAGATCTCCCAGCGTTCGCCGTTGGGGGCGCCTTCGACCCAGAACTTGTCCTGCTTGGCGTAGCAGCACGTGGTGCCGCGCTCGTCGACAGACGCGAGCCCGGCGCCGGCCAGGCGGCTCTGCTCGGCATCGACGGTGTCGATGTCGGCGACCTCCACACCCAGGTGGTTGAGGGTCCCGCCCTGCCCGGGGTTCTCGAGCAGCACGAGCTTGAGTGGCGGCTGCGCGACGGCGAAGTTGGCATAGCCGGCGCGGAGCTTGGCCGGTCCGGTGCCGAACAGCTTGGTGTAGAAAGCCACGGCGTCGTCGACGTTGTCGACGTTGAGGGCGAGCTGGACGCGGGACATCGTTCCTCCACTGGATTTCGACGGCATACATGTCCGCCGCCATGGTGCGCCAGCACATTGATAGCTGTCAATATAGATAGACGTCGAAGTATGTGCCGTCAGGCCTCGATCACGATCGGCACGATGACCGGGCTGCGGCGGTAGGCATCGCGCGCCCACCGGCTGACCGTGCGGTGGATCAGCTGCTCGAGCTGGCGAGGGTCGCCGATGCCTTCCTGAGCTGCCGTGGCAAGCACCTTCTCGATCAGCGGTGTGACGGCCGCGAACGTGGAGCTGTCATGGACGAACCCCCGCGCGAGGTAGTCCGGTGGCTCGGTGAGCTCGCCGGTGTCTGCGTCCACGAGCGCGACGACGGTGATGAAGCCGCCCTCCGCCAGGGTGCGGCGGTCACTGAGTGACGCCTCGGTGGCGCCGCCCACAGTCATGCCGTCGACGTAGACGTAACCCGCCGGAACCTTGCCGGTGATCGATGCCCGCCCGTCGACGAGGTCGACGACCACGCCGTCCTCTGCCAGCACGACATGGTCCGCCGGGACGCCGGTGCGGATGGCCAGGGCGGCGTTCGCGGTCAGGTGCCGCCATTCGCCGTGTACGGGCATCACGTTCTTCGGCCGCACGATGTTGTAGCAGTAGACGAGCTCGCCGGCGCTCGCGTGGCCGGAGACGTGCACCTTGGCGTTGCCCTTGTGCACGACGTTCGCGCCCCAGCGGGTCAGCGCGTTGATGACGCGGTAGATCGCGTTCTCGTTGCCGGGGATGAGCGAGCTGGCGAGCAGGACGGTGTCGCCGGTGCCGACGCGGATCATGTGGTCGCGGTTGGCCATCCGCGCGAGCGCCGCCATCGGCTCGCCTTGGGATCCGGTGCAGATCAGGGTGATCTTGTCGTCGGCCAGCTTCTCGATCGCCTTCAGGTCGACGACGAGCCCCTTGGGGATCTTCAGGTAGCCGAGGTCGCCGGCCAGCCCCATGTTGCGAACCATCGAGCGGCCGACGAAGGCCACCTTGCGGTTGTGCCGCTGCGCCGCGTCGAGCACCTGCTGGATCCGGTGCACGTGGCTGGCGAAGCTGGACACGATCACCCGGCCCGTCGCGGTCCGGAACACCGTCTCGATGGCGGGTCC
>JAVHVL010000221.1:0-5390 GCA_032160565.1 Pseudonocardiales bacterium
CAAGTCGGTGACCGACGTCGTCAAGGAGAGCTGATCGGCAGCGCGCGCCCCGTGACGTCCACGGTCGGCGCGGCGCTGACGTCGACGATCAGCTCGCTGCTGCGCCCGAGGTCCTCGCCCTGCCGCACGACCACCCGGCTCGGCACCGGCACCAGCCCCAGCTCGCGCAGGTAGCCGCCGAACGCGGCGGCCGCGGCCCGGTGGCCGGGTCCTCGCGGACGCCGCCCGGCGGGAACGGGTCCCGGGCGTGGAACAGCAGCGGGGCCTCGGCCCACACGACGTGCACAGTCGTCCAGCCCGCATCGGCCATCACCGCGGCCAGCCCGTCGTAGTCGTAGTCGAGCGCCGCGAGGGTGGCCCGGCTGCGGACGGCCAGCACCAGGTGGTCGTTGCCGGCGTAGGACACGTGCGGCGGGTAGCGCGGGTCGAGATCGGCGGGCGTCCAGTGCAGGGCGTCCAGAGCGCGGCACAGCTCGGGCTCGGTGGCCGCTCGCGTGCGCGTCGGCACGCTGGTGAGCGTCGCGGTGATCGCGCCGGCGCCGTCACGGGCAGTGCGCACCCCCAGCCGCCCGGGGCCGATCGTGAAGCTGAGCTGGCCCGGGCCGTCGCGTTCGGCCAGCGCCACGGCCGTGGCGATGGTGGCGTGACCGCAGAACCCGACCTCCGCGACCGGGCTGAAATACCGCAACGCGAAGCTACGCGGTCCGTCGCCCGGGAGCACGAACGCAGTCTCGGAATAGCCGACCTCGGCCGCGATCGCGAGCATGTCGGCCCCGGACAACCCCGAGGCGTCCAGCACCACACCCGCCGGGTTCCCGCCGTCAGGCCCGGTTGCGGGAAACGCCGTGTAGCGCAGGACAGGACTGGCCATGGTCACCCTCCGAGCTGCTCACCGTGCACACGTACATCGAGAACGAGAGAATGTACCCGCGCGTGCGCGAACTGCTGCCCCCCTCCAGGACGAGGTGCTCGAGTCCTACGAGGAGCACCAGGTGCGTGACGGGCTCGGTCGCGAGCAGCTGCAGGAGCTCGGCGCCGAGCTGGTCGCGCTGAAGGAGAAGGCGCCCCGCTCCCCTTCGGAACGGAGCGCGCTGAAGAAGGCCATCGACGCCCTCGTGAAGTAGCGCCGGCGCCGGCTGGCTGCACTCCCGGACGGGCGAATCTCGCGATAGCCCATAATCGGTGGGTATCCGGCGGCGTCGAAGGGTGTTCGGCGACCGCCCGCCGACACTGAACGGGGCGCGTCAGCCACCTCATGAACGACCTTGCCCGGACTGCGCTGCGCGCGCTGGACGTGACACGCGATGGGATCCGGGCCCGCCCCTCGATCTCTCTCGCCGTCGCCGGGTTCCTCGCCGCGTCGCTCACCGTCGTGGCCGGCGGCCGGATCGGCACGGTGAAGTCGGTCATCCCGCTCACCACGTGGATGGGGCTGCTCTCGCGCAACGGCTACCGCAGCAGCGACCTCCTCCCCGGCTCCCTGGCACTGGCCGGCGTGGCCGCGCTGCTCGGGCTGTGGCTGCTCGCGCTCCGGCTCAACCACTCCGGCACCACGACCGAGGCGCGCGTCTGGTGGATCGCCGGTGCGTGGAGCCTGCCGTTCGTCATCGGGCCTCCGCTGCTGAGTAACGACGTCTTCAGTTACGCGGCGGAAGGCCTCCTCGTGCGCAACGGCTTCGACCCGTACTCGGTCGGGCCGGCGGCGCTGGGCAACGTGCCGGCGGTGGCTGCGGTGGACCCGTCCTGGCGGAGCGTGCCGAGCCCGTACGGACCGCTGGCCACGACGGTCCAGCATCTCGCGATCGCGATCAGCGGCGGCAACCCGCTCGGCGCCACGCTCGTCTTCCGCGCACTCGGCGTGGTCTGCCTGGTCGCCATCGGGCTGCTGGCGGCGGAGCTGGCGGGGGGGCGGCGGGTGCAGGCCCTGACGATCACGGTGCTGAATCCGCTCCTGCTGCTGCACATCGTCTCGGCCGCGCACCTCGACGGCGTCATGTGCGCCCTGCTGCTCGGGGCGGTGGTCGTCGCAAATCAGCGCAAGTGGGTGCTGGGGTTGGTGCTGGCCGCCGCGGCCGGATCGATCAAGGCACCGGGGTTCACCGCGGTGCTGGCGATCATCGCCGTGCACGTCCAGGGCTACCGCGGCCGCCTCGCCTGGCGCACCGGGTTGCGCGACACCGGCGTGGCCGGGCTCGCCATCCTCATCTTCAGCGTGCTCGTCGGCAACGGCTGGGGGTGGATCCATGCGCTCAACACGCCCGCACTGGGGCACACGTCGCTCGCGCCCGCCAGCCTGGTCGCCGACATGTTCTCGCCGATCGTCGAGGCGGCGTCGTTCGACGACCTGGCCGCCGGCGGCCGGATCACCGCACTCGTGGCTGCCGGCTGCATAGTCGCGTACCTCACGCTCACCGCCCAGCACCGTGCCCTCGACCGTACGGCCGGTTTCGGGCTGCTGGCCGTCGGGCTGCTCAGCCCGGTCGTCTACCCGTGGTACCTGCTCGGCGGCGTCGTGTGCCTCGCGCCGACCGCTCGCGGAGCGCTACGGGACTGGCTGGTGCTGCTCAGCGCGGTCGGCTGCCTGCTGAGCCCCCCGGGGTTCACCAGCCGGATGTCGACGAACCTGAGCATCGCCGCCGTGGCGGTCTCGCTGGCCGTGATGGCGCCGCGGGTCGTCGGACGGCGCCGTGCGGCTCGCTCCGTACCCCCGCCCCGGCCGACGGTCACCGCGGGCGGCTGATCAGCCGCGCGCCACGCGCCGGCACCGTCGTGATGTTGCGTGTCTTCGATCGCTCCGGACGCCCCACCGGCGTCAGCTCCACCCGCTGCAACACCGCCTTTAGCACGGCCTGCGCCTCCACCATGGCCAGCGCCGCGCCCAGGCAGCGGCGGATGCCGCCACCGAACGGGATCCAGGTGGCCGGCGGCGGTGAGCCGTCCAGGAAGCGCTCGGGGCGGAACTCGTCGGGCGACGGGAAGATCGCCGGCGTGCGTTGTACGAGGGCGATGGACGGGAACACCACGATGCCCGCGGGCAGGTCCAGCCCGGCCACCCGGACGGGCTGGGCCAGCCGGCGCGCGACCTGGCCGATCACCGGCCGCAGCCGCATCGACTCCTTGACCACCGCCTCGAGGTAGGCATCGTCGTTCTCGTCGGCGGCGCGCTGCACGCGGTGGAGCAGCTCTGGGCGGCGCGCGAGGTCGTGAAACGTCCACGCCAGCGTCGACGCAGTGGTCTCGTGCCCGGCCAGCAGCAGGGTGACGAGGTGGTCGCGGAGCTCCGCGTCGCTCTGCCCGGGGTCCGCGACGAGCAGCCTCGACAGCACGTCCGTGCGCGCGGCGAGGTCGGGCACCGCGCGCCGCTCGGCGATCTCCGCGTACAGCACGCGGTCGGTCTCCTCCTTCAGCAGGCGGAACCGGCGCCAGGGTCCGCACCCCTCCAGCCGCGGGTACAGCCAGCCCAGAAAGACCAGCGGCCCGATCCGTACGAGGCGCTGCAGCAGCGGGCGCATCCGCGCCAGGCGGGCGTCGTCGCTGACGCCGAACACGATCCGCAGGATGACCTCGAGGCTGATGTCGTTCATGTGCGGGTGGACCGCGAAGGGCTCGCCGGCCGGCCACCCGGCGACCTGCTCGGCCGCGAGCCGCTCGACGACGTCGCCGTAGCCCTGCATGGCCGCGCCGTGGAAGGCGGACATCACGCGCTTGCGTGCGGCGAGGTGGGCGTCCTCGTCGAGCAGGAGCACGGAGTGCTCGCCCATGATCGGGCCGAGGATCGCGTTGCCCTCGCCCGCGTGGAACGTGGTGGCCGGCCCGGCGAACACCTCGCGGATGTGCTCCGGCCGGGCCAGCACGACGGCGCGGCCGGCCGGAGCCAGGTGCACCGAGAACACGTCGCCGTAGCGGCGGTGCCAGCGCGGCCCGATCCAGGTGCGCTGCGTCATGAACAGCATCGTCTGGACTGCGGCCGGCAACCGGGGGCCCGGGGGCAGCCGCAGCTCCGCGGGGACCTCCCGGTGGGTGATGAACTCGGTGACGGCCACGTCGGTCTCCGCTCGATCGGTCCGGTTCCGTCGATATATACACGCGTATAGGACGGGCGTCTAGACGCGCTGGTTACCATTCCGGTCGTGGGACACCGCGAGGATCTGCTCGCCGCCGCACGCCGGCTGCTCGAGCAGCGCGGGTACGCGCACATCACCGCTCGCGATCTCGTCGCCGAGTCCGGTACGAACCTGGCCAGCATCGGCTACCACTTCGGCTCGAAGGCCGGCCTGCTCAACGCCGCGATCGAGGCGGCGTTCGGTGACTGGACCGAGCAGCTCGCCGCGCAGGTGATGGCCGACGCGGCGGCCACGCCGATCCAGCGGGGCATGGCCACCTGGGTGGCGGCGCTGGAGAACCTGCCTGGGCGGCGGCCGATCCTGCAGTCCTATATCGACGCGCTGGCGCAGGCGCAGCGGGATCCGGCGCTGCAGGCCCAGCTGGCCGCGCAGTACCAGCACGCTCGCCGGCGCGTCGCGGAACTCGTCGCTGTCTCCCTCGCGGACGGCACGGTCGCCGGGGATCCCCGGTGCCGCGCGATCGCGGCGTTCGTCATAGCGGTCTGCGACGGGCTGGCGGTGCAGTGGCTACTGGACCCCGAGCACGTCCCCACTGGCGAGCAGCTCGCGGCGGGGCTGGCTACGGTGTGGGCGGCGTCGTTCCCCGCCGCTCAGTGAGGCTCGCCGCGCCGGATCCACAGCGGTTCGCGGTCGGTGGCGGCCAGCTGCGCCACCTCGCGCAGCGCCACACAGAAGCCGGAGAAGACGGACCCGAGCGGGGTCGCGCCGACCGACGCCTGCGCGATGCCAGGTGCCACCGACGCCAGCAGTCGCCCACCGCGGGAGTTCGCCAGCTGCACCGGGCCGTCGTCGGTGATCGCGGTGACCCCGCCGGCCTCCGCCACCCAGCCGTGCACCAGCAACCGGGGCGGTAGCGATGGCGTCGACGGGTCGATCAGCTCCAGCCCGGTCGGCACGGCGCGTACCTCGGTGCCTCGGTCGGCCAGCAGCAGCAGCGGCTCCTGCGTGAGCACGAACCCGCGGACCAGCCCTTTGCGGTCGGGTACGGAGATCCCGAGCCCCATCTCGCCGCGTGTGCGGATCGCGGTCTGCGCCTCGTGCAGCTGCCACACCACGCGCGGCGCGACCTTCGAATCGATGCGGGCCTGCGGCAGGTTCAGCGGGTGCAGCGCCGTCACGTCCGTGACGTGATCAGCCCACAGCAGGAACGACTTCACCAGCGCGACGTCACCGAGCAGCCGGTCGAACACGTACGTGCTGCGCCACGCGGCGAAGGCCGACCACATGTCGTGCACGTCGTCCTTGCGATGGGCCAGCAGCTTGCCG
>JAVHVL010000570.1:0-6583 GCA_032160565.1 Pseudonocardiales bacterium
CGAGGGAGATCGTCCCCGCGGCCGGGTCGGCGTAGTCGAGCGGCACGGACACTCGTGCGCATGTGAAGCTGAGCTTCGGCAGTCGGCCGGCCGGCCACTTCAGCGCGTTGAGATTGAAGATGCTCGAGCAGTCGGTGAACGTGGCTCGCGGCTGCTCCGTCGACGGGCTGGTTGCGCTGCCGGACCCGCTCGGCGCGGGGAGCGCCGCACCCTGCCCGGAGACGGTTGTCGTGCAGCCGGCCAGCGCCGCGGTGAGCGCTGTGGCACAGGCCAGCAGGCGGAGAAAGGGGAGGCGGTGACGGGATCGGGGATGGCTGCGGGGACCGTTGCGGGCAGGCACGAGATGCACGGTACGCGAGCCACTTCAGCGCTCACCGTGCGGCGAAGTGTTCAAGGATGAGGGCCTGCGCCTCACCCATCGCGAAGCCCAGCAGCGCGCCGACGGTGATCAGGATCCATTCGTCCTGCTCGAACGCCGGGCGGATCAACGCCTCGAACTGCAGCTCGTCCAGTGCCTGCATCTTCTCGACGAGCAGGTTGCGCACATCCATCGAGTCGCGGGCGTAGTCCTCGATGTAGCTCATGGACTCGGGCAGGCGCTGCATCACCTTCGTGGTGATCGTGCGCTTCATCTCCTGGTAGCGGCCGCTGCCCACCGTCATCACGACGAGAGGCTTGGCCAGGCCGGTGTTGCGGTCCAGCGACGCCTGTACCTGTCGGCGCACCATCGCGAACACCCGGTCGGACAGCGGTCCGCGGAGCACGGCCTCGATCACCTTGCGGGGCGTGATGATCTCGTCGGCGATCAGGGCGCCGTAGTCGGCAGCGACCTCCTTGCGCCGCTTGAGGAACAGCCCTTGCCACTCGACGCCGAGGATACGGATCGGCTCCTTCGGGTTGAAGATCATCTTGAGGGCCAGCCAGTCGGTGAACCAGCCGACGATCAGCCCGAACGCCGGCATGATCAACGGCTCGTGGAAGAGCACCCACAACGTCATCTGCAGCAGGCCGATCGTGCCGCCGAAGTAGATGCCCGAGCGGGCGATGAAGCGGAACTCCTTGCGGCCGGCCTCCTGGAAGATCCGGTTCAGCAACGCCTTGTCGGTGACGAGGTTGGTGATGACCATTTCCTTCAGGTCGAACACGCTCTCGACATCGCTCTGGATGTCCGCGAGCACCGAGCGGATCATGCGCGGTGTCTCGGCCTGCACGCGGCCGATCAGCATGCGGCGCATCGGCTCGGGCATCGCGTCCCAGAACCCCGGCTGGTACTCGGCCATCACCTCACGCGTGATGTCCTCGGTCGCCTTGTGCATCGGCTCGGCGAGCTCCTGGGCGACAAGGTCCGGATCCAGCCGGGACACCACCTCGCTCGCGGAGATGAGATCGCGCGTCATGGTGTCGACCGCGATGCCGGCCATCCGTGCGGCCCGCCTCGGCACGATGCCCTGCCAGCCGAGGTAGGGCTTGATACCGACGAACTCCAGCGGCTGGAACATCATCCGGATCGCGACGAGCTTGGTGACGTAGCCGATGATCGCGGCGACGACGGGGATGCTGAGGTCGATGTACCAGTGCTCGGCCAGGTCCGCGACCACCCCGCTCAAGTCGCGCCTCAGCGAGGGGTGGACGGATCCGCGGCGGCCCAGAACTCACGGCCGAACGGCGAGATCGACAGGGTCTTGCGGGCCAGCCGCACCGAGCCCATGCGGCGCGCCTCGATGCTGGCCTCCGCCGCCTGAACCGCGGAGTCGGTGGCGAGGATGTCGAACTGCATCGCGATCGAGTCGTCCGGCGGCCCGAACTGCACCAGACCGAACTGCTGCAGCCGGGTGACGTACGTGGGCACGTTGTCGGGTGTGACGACGCCTGCCGAGCGGCCGACCGTCGATGCGTTCGCCAGCACGACTCGGGTCGTCGAGCGGCGCTTGGCGATCACGTCGCAAGCAGCGAACGGGGTGCCGTCGGACAGCGCGGCGAGGATGCGCGCCTCGTCCGGCACGAGCTGGCTGATGATGTTGCCGTACAGGTACTCGCGGCTGGCATGGCGATCGGTCTCGACGGAGCGCTCGAGCAATTCGTTCATCGCGCTGCGGAGCGGGTCGGCGCCGGCGCTGTTCTGGATGAGCATCATGACGCGCCGCTCGTCGCCGTTGGCGGCCGATGCCGTCAGCCCGGGGGGCACGTCGAGCAGGCGGCGCAGCTCCGTCAGCGCCACGTCCTGCAGCCGCTGCACCTCGCGCTGGACGGCCTGGCCACCCGGCAGCCGGCGCGCCAGCCCCCAGCCGGAGCGGGTCAGCAGCCGCCCCACCTTCGCGGCTCCGACGATCGCGGTGCCGGCGGCGGCAACCACCTGGGCCGCGGCGACCGATTCGGAGCGCACTACCTGCCGCCCCGCGGAGACGGCCGGCAGCGGCCTGCCCTGCCGGTCTCGCTCCACCACGCAGCCCGCCCCTGCTCGTCGCGCACCAAAGTCCGTTAGAGGATAGGGGCAGATCGGGTGCAATCGGTGCCAGGCGGCGCTCGTCACAGCCGCGGAGTTCGGCACCGGCCGTCCGGGCATCCAGTCAGGAGCCGTCCGGGCATCCAGTAAGAATGGCGGGCATGAAGCTGCCCGTGATGCCGCCCGTCGCCCCGATGCTCGCCAAATCGGTGCCGGCGATCCCGCCGGACGGCTCCTTCGAGCCCAAGTGGGACGGGTTCCGCAGCATCGTCTTCCGCGACGGCGACGAGGTCGAGATCGGCAGCCGCAACGAGAAGCCGATGACGCGCTACTTCCCGGAGCTCGTCGAGGCGTTTCGCACCGAACTGCCGGAGCGATGCGTCATCGACGGCGAGATCGTTATCGCCACCGACGCCGGGCTGGACTTCGAGGCGTTGCAGCAGCGCATCCACCCCGCCGTCTCGCGGGTAACCATGCTCTCGCAGCAGACGCCGGCGTCCTTCGTGGCCTTCGACCTGCTGGCGCTGGGCGACGAGGACCTGACGGGGCGGCCGTTCGCGGAGCGCCGTGCGGCGCTCGAGCAGGCACTCGCCTCGGCGCGGCCGCCCATCCACGTCACACCCGCCACGACGGACCGCGATCTGGCCGTGCAGTGGTTCTCCGAGTTCGAGGGTGCCGGCCTGGACGGCATTGTCGCCAAGCCGCTCGCCGGGACCTACCAGCCGGACAAGCGGGTGATGTTCAAGATCAAGCACGAGCGCACCGCCGATTGCGTCGTCGCCGGCTACCGCGTGCACAAGTCCGGGCCCGACGCGATCGGGTCCCTGCTGCTGGGTCTTTACGACGACGGCGGCACGCTGCAGTCGGTCGGCGTGATCGGCGCGTTCCCGATGGGGCGCCGGCGCGAGCTGCTGGCGGAGCTCCAGCCATTGGTGACGACGTTCGAGAACCATCCGTGGAACTGGGCGGAGCTGCCCGAGGCCAGCCGGACCCCGCGTTCGGGGGAGACGTCGCGGTGGAACGCGGGCAAGGATCTCTCGTTCGTGCCGTTGCGGCCGGAGCGGGTCGTCGAGGTGCGCTACGACCACATGGAGGGGACGCGCTTCCGGCACACAGCGCAGTTCTCCCGATGGCGCCCGGACCGCACGCCCGAGTCGTGCACCTACGAGCAGCTGGAGCGGCCGGTCACGTTCGATCTGGACGACATCGTCCCGGGGCTGTGCTGACGCGGGCCGGTCAGCGCGGGACGAGGTAGCGGCAGAACAGGGCGTCGTCCTCCTCGAGCAGACCGGCCAGCGTCAACCGGTACGGCTCGGTCCACAGGTCGCCGGCCACGATGCGGCGCGCGCCCGGCCCGACGAGCAGCGGTGTGATGCTCAGGCACAGCTCGTCCACGTTGCCGGTGCGCGCGATGTCCCCGAACAGCGTCGGACCCCCCTCGCAGAGGATCCGGGTGAGCCCCCGCTCGACGAGTGCGGCCCGTGCCGCGGTGAAGTCCACGTCCTCGTCTCCGGCGATCACCACGTCTGCCGTTTTCTCCAGTTCGCGGCGCACCTCCGGGTCCCCGGCACTACCGGTGATCACGATGGTGCGGGCGTCGGCGGGTGCGGCTGTGAACAGCTCGGCGGAGGGGTCGAGGCGCAGGGAGCGGCTGATGACGGCGATGGGCTGCAGCTCGTCCAGACCGTACTGCCGCCGGATCGCGCGGCGCCGCTCGCTGATCTTGATCGGGCGGTACCCCTCGGTGCGGACCGTGCCCGCACCGGCGACCACGACGTCGGCGAGGTCGCGGAGCGCGGCGAACACCCGGTTGTCGCCCTTGGTCTGCAGCCCGCGCGATAGGCCGTCCGCCGTGGCGGCGCCGTCGGCGCTGCTGACGAAGTTCACCCGCAGGCCGCCCGGCTCCAACCAGTCCTGGGCGTACCAGGCGTGCACGTCAACGTCGTCCTCGGCGATCGGGAGCAGCGCGCGCATGCCGACCATCTCAGCATGCGCGCCCTCAGTAGGCTCGGCTGCCGTGCCTGCCCGCCTCGTCGACCGCGCTCCGGTGGTCTCTCCCGAGGCGCTCATCGCGGGGCTGACCCCGCCGCCGCTGTTCGCCGGGGTCGCCTTCGAGACGTACCGGCCGGATCCTGCCGAGCAGACCCAGGCTGCCGCGCTTGCCGCGCTGCGCGAGTTCGGCACCTCCCTCGCCACGCCGCGCCGGACGTCGCGTCTGCTCCGTCGGCGCGCGGAGGCTGCGGCGCGGGGTGCCTACCTGGACGGCGGCTTCGGCGTCGGCAAGACGCATCTGCTCGCGTCGCTGTGGCATGCCGTGCCTGGGCCGAAGGCGTACGCGACGTTCGTCGAGCTCACCCACCTCGCCGGAGCCTTGGGATTCGGTGCGCTCGTGGAGGCGCTGGGCGGCATGCGGCTGCTGGCCATCGACGAGTTCGAGCTGGACGACCCGGGCGACACCGTGCTGGTCTCGACACTGCTGGCGCGGCTGGCCGAGCGGGGCGTCGCGCTGGCTGCCACGTCGAACACGCTCCCGGACCGGCTCGGGGAGGAGCGCTTCGCCGCTGACGACTTCCTGCGTGAGATCCAGGCACTCGCGGCGCGCTTCACAGCCATCCGGGTGGATGGCCCCGACTACCGGCATCGCGGCCTGCCGGTGGCGCCTGCTCCGTTGCGGGCGGAGCGGGTCGTCGCGCTGGCGCAGGCCCGGGAGGGCGCCACGCTCGACGAGTTCGGTGCGCTTGCCGCGCACCTGGCGACGCTGCACCCGTCGCGGTACGGCGCGCTTGTCGACGGCGTGACCGCCGTGCGCCTGCTCGACGTGACGCCCGCGACGGATCAGAACGTGGCGCTGCGTTTGGTGGTGCTCGCCGATCGGCTCTACGACCGGCAGATCCCGGTGGTGAGCTCGGGCACGCCGTGGGATGCGGTCTTCGATGAGGAAATGCTCATGGGTGGGTATCGGAAGAAGTACCGGCGCGCGATCAGCCGGCTCGTCGCGTTGAATCGACTGGGAAACGGACAGGGTGCGGAGGTGAGCGATGGGTAACCGGCCGGTGCGGGTTCCCGCCGGCGTCGAGCGCGCGCTGGACGCCGCACTGGACAGGGCACTGGCCGTCCAGCGCCCCGTTGTGCTCGCGTACCTGTACCGGGTGCGGTCCCGGCGTCCCCATGCGACGCCCGCCAAGGTGATCGAGCAGCTCGAGCGCCGGTACCTGACCGCGGTCATCGGTGTCGGCGGCGCCTCCGGTGCGGCCGCGGCGTTCCCCGGGGTGGGCACCGGCGCCGCGATCGCGTCCGGCGTCGCGGAGATCACCGCGTTCGTGTCGGCCACCGCGATGTACGTGCTGGCGGTCGCGGAGGTGCACGGCGTGCCGATCGGCGACCCCGAGGTGCGCCGAGCGCTGGTGCTGGCCGTGCTGATCGGTGAAGGGGCGACCGCGGCCCTCGAGGCCGGTGCGCACGGCGCGCCGCACTGGGCGCAGGTGATCGGCCGGACCACCTCACGGGAGAAGATCGCCGGGATCAACGGCCGGCTCGCGCACCTGCTCGTCACCCGGTTCGGCGCGCGGCAGGGTGCGCTGCTGCTCGGCCGGGCGCTGCCGCTGGGCATCGGCGCGGGGGTGGGCGCGGCGGGGAATGCCGCCCTGGCGCGCTCCGCCATCGGCTCGGCCCGCCGCGCGTTCGGCCCGGCACCGGCGCAGTTCCCGCCACGCATCGTCGACGTGACCCCGGTGTTGCCGCCGCCGCGGCCGTTGGGATGACGCGCGACAGGAGTGGCGCGCCGGGCGGTAAGAACGGGGTTTAGCGCCGCGGGGTGACGGGGTACCTACTGAGCCAGTTGGCCCCCAGGAGGTATTCGCGTGTTCGTCGTGGTGCTGACCGACGAAGGACAGCTGCTGACCGCTCCCCGTGCGGTCGGGCCGTTCGAAGACTTCGACATCGCCCAGGCGTTCGCGGGGACGCTCGTGCAGACGTGGGAGATGGAGGACAGGCAGGCTCCACAGGCTCATGTCGTGCGAATCGAGGAGCCGCAGCCAGGGGTTGTCGTTGGGGAGTTGTAGTTCCTTCAACCACCAAGAGCGGCGCCGATGAGGGGTTGATCCTTTGGTCGGCTTCGCTGTTCGTATCGCCTTTCGCTCG
>JAVHVL010000288.1:0-3104 GCA_032160565.1 Pseudonocardiales bacterium
GACAAAGGCGGAATGCCCGCTGCTGCTCGAGCGCGCCCCGCAGCTGGGCGAGGTGACTCGCGGTGAGGGTCGGCGCACGGTGCACATCGGGCGGCGCGCCCCGGGTGACGGTGGTCATCGTGATCTCCTTGCGGTCGTCACAACCTGATCCACCGACCCTCCCGCGGCTCCCCGCGAGTCACCGGTGAATGGGCTCTGCGTCAGCTGGCGATCTCGGCGGACGTCGCTGAGGCCCTTCGACGCCCGCGAGAGATGGGCCACCTTGGGGCGCCCGCGCTCGCCCGGCCGCCCTACGATTCCGGCATGTCTGCCCACTCACGGCCGCTGGAGCTCGCCGCCGATTTCCCGGCGGCCACCCGCGATGAGTGGCGTTCGCTGGTGGCCGCCGTGCTGCGCAAATCCGGCCTGCCGGACGGTGCCGACTCGGAGGGCGCGCTCGCGACCTCGACGTACGACGGGATCACGATCAAGCCGCTGTACACGGCGGACGACGCCGCGTCGCTGAACCACGACGGGCTGCCCGGCCACCCGCCGTTCGTCCGCGGGGCGACGCCGGAGGGGGCAGCCGCGACCGGCTGGGACGTGCGGCAGCGCCACCTCGACCCCGATCCCGCCCGCACGAACCGCGCCGCGCTGGCCGACCTGGCCGGTGGCGCGACGTCGCTGTGGCTCGTGCTCGGCGACGGCGGACTGGCACTGGCCGACCTGCCCGCGGCGCTGGACGGTGTGTACCTCGACCTCGCGCCCATCGCGCTGGATGCCGGTGCGCAGACCTCGGCCGCGGCCGCTGCTCTGCTCAGCCTGGCCGAGCACCGCGGCGTCGATCCCACGGAGGTCTCCGGGACGCTCGGCGCCGACCCGATCGGCATGCGGGCCCGCACCGGCGCGGACGCGGACCCGGATCTCCTGCTCGGACTCGCTGAGCAGAGCAGAGCCTTCGAGAACCTGTGCATCGCCACCGTCGACGGCACGGTCTATCACGACGCCGGCGGCAGCGACTCCGCCGAGCTGGCCATCGCGACCTCCGTCGGCGTCGCCTACCTGCGCGCGCTCGTCGACGCCGGGCTGAGCGTCGATGCCGCGCTGCGGCGGCTGGAGTTCCGCTTCGCCGTCTCGGCCGACCAGTTCCTGTCCATCGCCAAGCTGCGGGCGGCGCGGCGGATCTGGGGCCGCGTGGCCGAGCTGTCCGGGGCGTCCGCGCAGCGACGGGGTCAGCGCCAGCACGCCGTCACGTCCGCCGCGATGATGACCCAGCGCGACCCCTGGGTGAACCTGCTCCGCACGACGATCGCCAGCTTCGCGGCCGCGGTCGGCGGCGCCGAGGCGATCACCGTGCTGCCCTTCGACGCCGCGCTCGGCCTGCCCGACGACTTCGCCCGCCGCATCGCGCGGAACACCCAGGCGATCCTGCACGACGAGTCCAGCCTGGCCCGGGTCATCGACGCGGCCGGCGGCTCCTGGTACATCGAATCGCTCACCGACCAGCTGGCCGAGAAGGCCTGGTCGACGTTCACGGCCATCGAGCGGGGCGGTGGGGCGCTCGCCGGGCTGGACGGCGACACGATCGCCGGCCTCCTCGCCACAACGCGAGACGCCCGCGGCTCCGACATCGCGCACCGCCGCGCGCCGATCACCGGCGTGAGCGAGTTCGCCTTCATAGCCGAATCCCCTGTGGTGCGCCCCCCCGCCCCGACGCCCGCCAGTGGGGGTCTGCCGCGCATCCGCTACGCCCAGGACTTCGAGCGGCTGCGGGACCGCTCCGATGCGGCACCGACCCGCCCGGCCGTCTTCCTCGCCGCCCTCGGACCTGTCGCCGCACACACCGCCCGGGTCGGGTTCGCGAGCAACCTGTTCCAAGCGGCCGGCATCCAACCCGTCGTCGGCACCGGAGCGCTCGACGACATCGTCGCCGCATTCCGGGGCAGCGGCTCGACGGTCGCCTGCCTCTGCTCGTCGGACAAGGTGTACGCCGACGCGGCGGAGCCGACCGTCGCGGCACTTCGCGCGGCCGGTGCAGTGCAGATCTGGCTGGCCGGCAAGCTTGCCGTGCCTGGTGTGGACGGGCTGCTGTTCGCCGGCTGCGATGCGCTGAGTGCGCTGCGTACCACGCTCGACAAGCTGGGGGTCAGCGCATGACGACCATCCCCGACTTCGGGTCCGCCACGCTGGGTTCGCCGGCGCCGTCCGACGCGGCCACGCCCGAGCCGATCGACGTCGCGCCGTGGGAGACACCAGAAGGCATCACCGTCCCGCCGCTGTACACGGCGGCCGACCTCGACGGCCTCGACTTCCTCAGCACCTACCCGGGCGTCGCGCCGTTCCTGCGCGGCCCGTACCCGACGATGTACGTCAACCAGCCGTGGACGATCCGGCAGTACGCGGGGTTCTCGACGGCTGCCGAGTCCAACGCGTTCTACCGCCGCAACCTGGCGATGGGGCAGAAGGGTCTGTCCATCGCATTCGACCTCCCCACGCACCGCGGCTATGACAGCGACAACCCGCGGGTGATCGGCGACGTCGGCATGGCGGGCGTGGCAATCGACTCCATCTACGACATGCGGCAGCTGTTCGACGGCATCCCGCTGGATCGGATGAGCGTGTCCATGACGATGAACGGCGCGGTGCTGCCCGTGCTGGCTCTGTACGTCGTCGCGGCCGAGGAGCAGGGCGTCGCGCCGGAGCAGCTCACCGGGACGATCCAGAACGACATCCTCAAAGAGTTCATGGTCCGCAACACCTACATCTATCCGCCCACACCGTCGATGCGGATCATCAGCGACATCTTCGAGTTCACGTCGGTGCGCATGCCGAAGTTCAACTCGATCTCGATCTCCGGGTACCACATCCAGGAGGCCGGTGCGACGGCCGACCTCGAGCTGGCCTACACGCTCGCCGACGGCGTCGAGTACATCAAGGCCGGCCTCGACGCGGGGCTGTCCATCGACAAGTTCGCGCCACGACTGTCCTTCTTCTGGGGCATCGGCATGAACTTCTTCATGGAGGTCGCCAAGCTGCGCGCCGCCCGCCTGCTGTGGGCGAAACTGGTCAAGCAGTTCAACCCGAAGAGCGACAAGTCGCTGTCGCTGCGCACGCACTCGCAGACC
>JAVHVL010000324.1:0-4242 GCA_032160565.1 Pseudonocardiales bacterium
GGCCCTGCGATGCTCACTCGCTGTCGTCTCCGTACTCATGGGTCGACTCCGCGCTCGCTCCGCTCCTCGGGCCGCCAGGCGGCCCTGCGATGCTCACTCGCTGTCGTCTCCGTACTCATGGGTCGACTCCGCGCTCGCTCCGCTCCTCGGGCCGCCAGGCGGCCCTGCGATGCTCACTCGCTGTCGTCTCCGGCGAGAAGGGACTCTGTGTCCGCGTGCCGGAGCGCCTCGATCACGTCGTCCAGCGCACCGTCGAGCACCTGGTCGAGGTTGTAGGCCTTGAAGCCGACGCGGTGGTCACTGATCCGGTTCTCCGCGAAGTTGTACGTGCGCACCCGCTCGGAACGGTCGACCGTGCGAACCTGCGAGCGGCGGGCGACCGAGGCGACGGCATCCGCCTCGTCCTGCGCCGCGGCCAGCAGCCGCGCGCGTAGCACTCGCAGCCCGGCCTCGCGGTTCTGCAGCTGGCTCTTCTCGTTCTGCATCGAGACGACGGTGCCCGTGGGCACGTGGGTGATCCGCACCGCCGAGTCGGTGGTGTTGACGCTCTGCCCGCCGGGGCCCGACGACCGGAACACGTCGATGCGCAGGTCGTTCGGGTCGATGTGGATCTCGACGTCCTCGGCCTCAGGCAGCACGAGCACGCCGGCGGCGGAGGTGTGGATCCGCCCCTGGGATTCGGTGGCCGGAACACGCTGCACGCGGTGCACGCCACCTTCGTACTTCAGCCGCCCCCACACGTTGTCATCCGGCTTCCGGGAGCGCACCGCGATCGTCACCGACTTCTTGCCACCCAGGTCCGTCGGCTCGTCGTCGAGGACCTCGGTGGACCAGGCCTGCCGCTCGGCGTAGCGCAGGTACATGCGTAGCAGGTCGCCGGCGAACAGCGCCGACTCGTCGCCGCCCTCCCCAGCCTTGATCTCGAGGATGACGTCCTTGCCATCGTTGGGGTCCTTGGGCAGCAACAGCTCGCGCAGGCGCGCCTCCAGCTCGGCGATGCGGACCGTCAACGCGTCGGCCTCGAGCGCGAAGGACGGATCCTCGGCCGCCAGCTCGCGGGCCGCGTCGAGGTCGTCGTGGCTGGTGTCCAGTTCGTTTGCCGCCGCGATGATCGGCGCCAGCTGCGCGAACCGCCGCCCCAGCGTGCGGGCGCGCCCCTGGTCGGCGTGTACGGCCGGGTCGGACAGCTCGCGCTCCACGTCGGCGTACTCCGCCCGAAGCTCGGGCAGCTTGCCGACGGCGTCAGTCCGCTCCTTCACCGCTCACCTCTCCCCGATCGGACGGACACGAGAACGGCGCCCGCCGCCGCACCCGGATCGGATGCGGCGACAGGCGCCGTGGATACAGCTAGGAGTTGCGGACGCGCTTGCCGAAGCGCTTCTCGAACTTGTCGACGCGACCGCCGACGTCCATGATCTTCTGCTTGCCCGTGTAGAACGGGTGGCAGGCCGAGCACACGTCTGCGTGCAGCTGGCCCGACTTGGCCGTGCTGCGGGTGGTGAACGAGTTCCCGCAGGAACAGGTCACCTGGGTCACCACGTAATCGGGGTGGATGCCGTCCTTCACTTCTGGGTCCCTTCGTGCCGCGGCGAACCGCGGAGCTGATGGCCGCCGGGTCGCCCGCGGAGGAGCGGCGGACGTGAACCGGAGCCGGGTTGTTAGGTGCCCCAGTCTGCCAGGCCGGTGCCCGGCGGACCAAAACGTCTAAAGAACGCCGGTATCGCCTCGGATGTTCCGGGCCCCTCGCACCGGGTCCAGCCGCACCGAGGTTGGACTATCGACGGTCGCCATTGCGGCATTCGTCCTGCATGCGTAGCGTCCGAATTGCACTCGCAATGACGGGGGTGCCACCGCCTGCGACGGGTATACCGGGCGACGCACCTTCGAAAGCGAAGGGAGAACGGCTGTGCGCGTTATCGAGCCGGAGGGTAGCAACCACAGGTCGGCTCGGCCACGTAGGCGCTCCCGCTCTCGAAGTCTGACCGCGGCGCTGTTCGTGGGTGGCCTGCTCGCTTCGACGCTCGCCGCCTGCGCCAGCAGCGGCAGTGGAAAACCGACGTTGAACTTCTACAACTTCCCGGACAACTCCGGAGCGATCCAGCAGGCCGTCGACACCTGCACCAAGGCGAGCGGGGGCCAGTACACCGTCAAGTACAACAAGCTCCCGAGTGCCGCCGACGGCCAGCGCCAGCAGCTCGTGCGGCGGCTTGCCGCCCGCGACAAGTCGATGGACATCCTCGGCCTGGACGTCACCTGGGAGGCCGAGTTCGCCGAGGCCGGCTGGATCCTGCCGTGGACGGGTGACAACAAGGCAAAGGCGTCGGACGGGACGCTCGCCGCGCCGCTGGATACCGCCACGTGGAAGGGGCAGCTCTACGCGGTGCCGTACAACAGCAACACCCAGCTGCTCTGGTATCGGTCGGATCTCGTCCCGAACCCGCCCAAGACGTGGGACGACATGATCAACGACTCCATCCAGCTGGCCAAGCAGGGCAAGCCGCACCGGATCGAGATCCAGGGCGCGCAGTACGAGGGCGTCGTGGTCTGGTTCAACACCCTGATCGAGAGCGCGGGCGGGAGCATCCTCAACAAGGACGCCACGGGCATCTCGATGGGCGCGCCCGCGGTCAAGGCGCTGCAGATCATCCAGAAGCTGGCCAAGTCACCGGCGGCGGACCCCTCGTTGTCGGTGCAGATGGAGGATCAGAACCGCCTCGCCATGGAGAGCGGCACCGCGGCGTTCGAGCTGAACTACCCGTTCGTCTACCCCTCGATGAAGGCGGACAAGCCCGACCTGTTCAACAACTTCAAGTGGGCGCAGTACCCGAGCGTGAATCCCGGCGAACCGAGTCACGTGACCATCGGCGGCATCGACCTGGCGATCAGCAAGTACTCGAAGCACCCGGACATGGCCTTCCAGGCCGCGCTGTGCCTGCGCAACCGGGAGAACCAGAAGGTCGCCGCGACGAAGGGCGGGCTTCCTCCGACCCTCGCCGATCTCTACAACGACCCTTCGCTACAGGCGGACTACCCGTTCCGTCAGGACATCCTGACCGCGCTGCAGAACGCGTCCGTACGACCCAAGACACCGGCGTACCAGAACGTCTCGATCGTCATCTCGCACGCCATCTCGCCGCCGTCGAAGGTCAACCCGGACAAGACAGAGAAGAAAATCGCCAGTCAACTCAAGGACGCGCTCCAGTCGAAGGGGCTGATCCCATGAGCGCCAACACGCAAACCGTAGCGGCCGGAGAGGTCGAGGCCGCCCAGCGGGCCAAGCCGCACCGCAAGCAGCTCTCCGAAGGCGCCCGCGCCGAACGCCGGCTCGGCTGGCTACTGTGCGCTCCCGCCGTGGTCGTGATGATCGCGGTCACGGCGTACCCGATCGGTTACGCGATCTACCTGTCGCTCGAGCGCTACGACCTGCGGTTCCCCAAGCAGGCCAAGTTCGTCGGGCTGTCCAACTACGGTGCGGTATTGAGCTCGCCGTACTGGTGGCACGCACTGTGGATCACCGCGGTCATCACGGTCGTCTCGGTGGCCATCGAGCTGGTGCTCGGCATGCTGCTGGCCCTGCTCATGCACCGCACCCTCTTCGGGCGAGGCACCGTCCGCACGGCGATCCTCGTCCCGTACGGGATCGTCACCGTGGTGGCCGCGTTCAGCTGGCAGTACGCGTGGACGCCGAGCACCGGCTACCTCTCCGCATTGTTCGGCAACAGCGCCCCGTTGACGCACACGCTCACGGCCATCGCGATCATCATCCTGGCGGAGGTCTGGAAGACGACGCCGTTCATGGCGCTGCTGCTGATGGCCGGACTGGCGCTGGTGCCGGAGGATCTGCAGAAGGCGGCCAAGGTCGACGGTGCGACAGCGTGGCAGCGATTCGTACGCGTCACGCTGCCGCTGATGAAGCCGGCGATCCTCGTCGCGCTGCTGTTCCGCACGCTCGACGCCTTCCGCATCTTCGACAACATCTTCGTACTGACAGCGGGCACCAACAACACCGGTTCCGTGTCGATCCTCGGTTACGACAACCTGTTCACCGCACTGAACCTGGGCATCGGATCGGCGATCTCAATCCTCATCTTCATCTGCGTCGCGATCATCGCCTTCCTGTTCATCAAGGGGTTCGGCGCGGCGGCACCCGGATCGGGAAAGTGAGGCGGTCATGGCAGCAACCACGCAACAGAAGGTCGGCTGGGGCACAGCCAACACGATCGCGGTCATTCTCGCGCTGAT
>JAVHVL010000332.1:0-5999 GCA_032160565.1 Pseudonocardiales bacterium
CCGGACGGGCGTGGCCTGAACCTCGGCTTCTCGCCCGGTGACGAGTTCAGCGCGCAGCCCTACGTCTACGCGGGGCCGTGGCAGCCGCTGTCCGGCGAGTTCTGGAACGCCCCGTTCGGCGCGTACCGCACGTACGAGCAGCTGGCGGCGGCCGACGATCCGCAGGCTGCGGCCGCGGCGTTCCTCGGCGCGGCCCGCGCGCAGTACGAGCAGGCAACCGGCTGACGGCCGCTCAGCTGCGCAGGAAGCGGAACTGCTCGACCTGGTGGGTGGCGGCGGCACGCAGCGCGGCGACGTCCGGGCCGTGGCGCAGTACTTCACGCGAGACGCTGGGCAGCACGTTGCGCAGCGCGTCGCCGAAGATGCGACGGACGTCCTCCGCCGTGCCGCCCTGGGCGCCGATCCCGGGGACGAGGAACGGCCCGTTCAGCCGGCTGAGGTCGATCTCGGCCTCCCCGATCGTCGCGCCGACCACCGCCCCCAGCGAACCGAGCGCAACCGAGCCGGCGTTGCGCTCGGCGAGTTCGTCGAGGACCAGCTGAGCCACGGTCCGGCCGTCGGCGGCGCGGGCGCGCTGCACCTGCGGCCCCTCCGGGTTGGACGTCAGCGCCAGCACGAAAGCCCCGGCGCCGAACCGGTCGACGGCGTCGAAGGCCGGCTGCAGCGAACCGACTCCGAGGTACGGCGAGACGGTGATCGCATCGGCCGCGAGCGGCGCGGCGGGGTCGAGGTACGCGCGCGCGTAGGCGGCCATCGTGGTGCCGATGTCGCCGCGCTTGACGTCGAGGCAGACGAGCGCGCCGGCCGCGCGGCAGGCGGCGACGGTCCGCTCCAATGCCGCGATCCCCTGCGAGCCGTACGCCTCGAAGAACGCCGACTGGGGCTTGACGACGGCCACGATGTCCGCGAACGCGGCTACGCAGCTGTCCGCGAAGCGGGTCAGCCCTTCGGCGTCGTCGGTGAGCCCCCATGCCTCGAGCAGCCCGGGGTGCGGGTCGATGCCGACACACAGCGAGCCACGGCTGTCCAGGGCCTCTTCAAGGCGCACGCCGAAAGCGGCCATCGGGGGTGTCATCCGGCGGCAGCTTCTGCGGCTTCGGGCGCCAAGCGGTGCGCCGGCGCGCGGTGGGCGTAACCGACGGCATCGGCCAGCGACGCGAAGCCGCGCTCGTCCAGTGCCGCTTCCAGTTCGGTGAGGATCCGCACCGGGGCGGTGGGGTCGCCGAAGACGGCGGTGCCGACCGATACCGCGGAGGCTCCCGCGAGCACGAACTGCAGCGCGTCGAGTCCCGACCGGATGCCACCCATCCCGAGGATGGGCAGGTGCGGCAGCGCGTTCTTGACCTGCCACACGCAGCGCACCGCCACGGGGCGGATCGCCGGGCCGGACAGCCCGCCGGTGATGCCGCCGAGCGCCGGCGCCATGGTATCGGTGTCGATCACCATGCCCAGCAGGGTGTTGATGAGCGAGAAGCCGTCGGCACCGGCGTCTGCGCAGGCCCGCGCGATGTGCGTGATGTCGGTGACGTCCGGGGAGAGCTTGGCGAAGACGGGCACATCCGGGTCGACGGCGCGCCGCACCGCGCCGAGCACGCGGGAGGAGGCGATGGCGTCGCAGGCGAACACCTGCCCGCGGCTCTCGACGTTCGGGCAGGAGATGTTCACCTCGAGCATCGAGACGGCCGGGTGGCTGTTGAGGCGGCGGGCCAGCTCGACGTACTCGTCGGTGTGCCCACCGGCGATCGACACCACGGTGCGCGCACCGTGCTCGGCCAGCCAGGCGAGGTCGTTGGCGATGAACGCGTCGATGCCCGGCCCCTGCAGGCCGATCGAGTTCAGCATGCCGCTCGGCGTCTCGGCCATCCGCGGCGTCGGGCGGCCGGAGCGGGGCTGCAGCATGATCGACTTGGTGACGACGGCGCCGAGCGCGGCGACGTCGAAGAACTGGTGCAGCTCCCGGCCGGCCGCGGCGCAGCCCGACGCGGTCAGCACCGGGTTGGGCAGCGTGACGTCACCGAGGGTGGTGCTCATGTCGGCCATGGCTAATGACCTCCCATCGCGTCGGCGCCGACGAGATCCGGTGGCAGCGTGCCGACGTCGGCCCAGCGGACGCGGTCGGCGCCGAACACCGGCCCCTCGACGCACGAGCGGACGAAGCGGGACTGCCCGTCATCGCCGCGCACCGGCAGCACGCACGTCATGCACACCCCGATGCCGCAGGCCATCGCCTCCTCCACCGCCACCTGGGCGTGGATGGCGTGCGCCCGCGCCACGTCGCCGACCGCACGGAGCATGGCCATCGGGCCGCAGGCGTAGACCACCTCGGCGCCGACGCGCTCGATCGCTTCGGGGAGCACGTCGGTGACGCGCCCCTGCCGCCCGGCCGAGCCGTCATCGGTGGTGACGGTGACCGCCCCGATCGTGCGCTTCGCGACGAGTTCGCCGAACAGCCGCGAGCCGGTCGCCGCGCCCACCACCATCTCGACGGGTGACCCGGCCGCCAGCAACGCGCCGGCCAGCGGGATCAGCGGGGCAGTGCCGTAGCCGCCCCCGACGAGGACGGCCGGTGCGGGGCCGGTCGGCATCGGGAACGGCATGCCGAGCGGGCCGACGACGTCGAGCGCCTCCCCCACGCGGCGCTGCACCAGCCACCGCGTGCCGGGGCCGTGTTCGGCCACGACGAACTGGATGGTGCCGGCGAACGCGCCGCTCGGCGTCGCGCCGTACAGGGCGAACGCCCGGCGCAGCAGCATCGAGCTGTTCTCCCCGCCGACCGCGACGGCGACGAAGTGCCCGGGCTGGAAGCCGGCCGCCACGCCGGGGGCGACGACCGTGAACTGGACGTACTCGCCCACCTTGTGCACGCTCAAGATCTCGGCGGTCTCCTGAACCGGATTGCTCATTCGCCGGCTCCGTCCCCGTTGCGCCACTCCGCGAGCTGGGCGTGCAGGTCCTGCAACGAGCGGACGCCGACGTCACCGCGGATCAGCTCCTCGATGCCCTGCACCGCGGCGGCGGCGGCCTGCACCGTCGTCAGGCACGGGATGCCCGCGGACACGGCGGCGGTGCGGATCTCATAGCCGTCGATGCGCGGGCCGGAGTTGCCCCACGGCGTGTTCAGCACGAGATCCACCTCGCCGGCCAGGATCTTCTCCACGACATTGTCCGGACCCTCGCTGAACTTGCCGACCACCTCGGCGTTCACGCCGTTGCGGCGCAGCACCTGCGCGGTGCCGACCGTCGCCAGCACCCGGAAGCCCAGGTCGGACAGCCGCTTGACCGGGAAGATCGCCGCGCGCTTGTCGCGGTTGGCGATGCTGACGAACACGGTGCCCTTCACCGGAAGCGATCCGTAGGCGGCCGCCTGGCTCTTCGCGAACGCCGTGCCGAACGTGGCGTCGAAGCCCATCACCTCGCCGGTCGACTTCATCTCCGGCCCGAGGATGGAGTCCACCTGATCGCCACCCGGCGTGCGGAATCGGTGGAACGGCAGGACCGCTTCCTTGACGGCGATCGGTGCGTCGGCCGGCAGGTCGCCGCCGTCACCGGTACGCGGCAGCAGCCCTTCCGCGCGCAGCTCGGCGATGGTGGCGCCGACCGCGATCCGCGCGGCCGCCTTGGCCAGCGGCACCGCGGTGGCCTTGGAGACGAACGGCACCGTACGACTGGCGCGCGGGTTGGCCTCGAGGACGTACAGAGTGTCGCCGGCCAGCGCGTACTGCACGTTCAACAGCCCGCGCACACCGACGCCGCGCGCCAGCGCCAGCGTGGATGCCCGTACCGCGGCGATGTCGCCGGCACCCAGCGTGATCGGCGGCAGCGCGCACGCCGAGTCGCCGGAGTGGATGCCGGCCTCCTCGATGTGCTCCATCACGCCGCCGAGGTACAGGTCGGTGCCGTCGTAGAGCGCGTCGACGTCGATCTCGACCGCGTCGTCCAGGAAGCGGTCCACCAGCACGGGGTGTTCCGGCGTGATCTCGGTGGCGCGGGAGATGTAGTCCGACAGGTGCCCCTCGTCGTAGACGATCTCCATCCCGCGGCCACCGAGCACGTACGACGGCCGGACCAGCACGGGATAGCCGATCCCGTCCGCGACCACCTTCGCCTCGGCGAAGGAGGTGGCGGTGCCGTGCTTCGGCGCCGGCAGGCCGGCCTCCGCCAGCACCCGCCCGAACGCGCCGCGGTGCTCGGCGAGGTCGATGGCTTCCGGCTGCGTGCCCAGCACCGGCACGCCCGCGTCCTTGAGCCGCTGCGCGAGGCCGAGCGGGGTCTGCCCACCGAGCGTGCAGATGACCCCCGCGACGTCGCCGGACTGCTGCTCGGCATGCACCACCTCGAGGACGTCCTCGAAGGTCAGCGGCTCGAAGTACAGCCGGTCGGCGGTGTCGTAGTCGGTGGACACCGTCTCCGGGTTGCAGTTGACCATCACCGTCTCGTAGCCGGCCTCGCGCAGCGCCATGACCGCATGCACGCAGGAGTAGTCGAACTCGATCCCCTGCCCGATCCGGTTCGGCCCGCTGCCGAGGATGATCACCTTCTGCCGCTCGCGCTGCGGCGCGACCTCGGTCTCCTCGTCGTAGGACGAGTAGTGGTACGGCGTCGCGGCGGCGAACTCCGCCGCGCAGGTGTCGACGGTCTTGTAGACGGGGCGGATGCCGGCGCGCAGCCGCAGCAGCCGCACGCCGTCCTCACCGGCGAGTTCCGGCCGCAGCGCGGCGAGCTGCCGGTCGGAGATGCCGTGCCGCTTCGCCTTGCGCAGCAACGACGGGGTGAGCGCCGGCGCGTCCACGAGCTCCGTACGCAGCTCCACCAGCGACGCGATCTGGTCGACGAACCACGGATCGATGCCGGTGGTCGCAGACACCTCGTCCACCGTGGCGCCCGCGCGCAACGCCCGCTCGACGTAGTACAGCCGGCCGTCGGTGGGCACCGCCGCGCGCGCGAGCAGCTCGTCGAGGTGGAGCTCCTCCTCGGCCGCGGTCCAGAAGCCGGCCGCCTTGGTCTCCATCGAGCGCAGCGCCTTGCCCAGCGCCTCGGTGAAGTTGCGGCCGATGGACATCGCCTCCCCCACGCTCTTCATGTGCGTGGTGAGCACCGGGTCGGCGCCCGGGAACTTCTCGAACGCGAACCGCGGCACCTTCACCACGACGTAGTCCAGCGCCGGCTCGAACGCGGCGGGTGTCTCGAGGGTGATGTCGTTCGGGATCTCGTCGAGCGTGTAGCCCACCGCCAGCTTCGCCGCGATCTTGGCGATCGGGAAACCGGTCGCCTTGGACGCGAGCGCGCTGGACCGCGAGACGCGTGGATTCATCTCGATGACGATCATGCGGCCGGTGGCCGGGTCGATGGCGAACTGGATGTTGCAGCCGCCGGTGTCGACGCCGACCTCGCGCAGCACGGCGATGCCGATGTCGCGCATGTGCTGGTACTCGCGGTCGGTGAGCGTCATCGCCGGCGCGACGGTGATCGAATCGCCGGTGTGGACGCCCATCGGGTCGAGGTTCTCGATCGAGCACACGACCACCACGTTGTCGTGCTTGTCGCGCATCAGCTCCAGCTCGAACTCCTTCCACCCCAGCACCGACTGCTCGACGAGCACCTCGTGCACGGGGCTGGCGGCCAGGCCACGGGCGACCATCGTGGCCACCTCCTCGGCGGTGGCCGCCATGCCTGAGCCCAGCCCGCCCATCGTGAACGACGGGCGGATGACGACCTTGTTGCCCACCGTGGCGGCGAAGCGCACCGCCTCGTCGAGGGCGTGGCAGACGAGCGACTCGGGTACCTCACCGCCGACGGCACGCACGATCTCCTTGAACCGCTGGCGGTCCTCGCCCCGCTGGATGGCCTCGATGTCGGCGCCGATGAGCTCGACGCCGTAGCGCTCCAGCACGCCGCCCTCGTGCAGAGACACCGCGAGGTTCAGCGCCGTCTGCCCGCCGAGGGTGGGCAGGCACGCGTCGATCGGATGCCCGGCGGCCAGTTCGGCAGCGATGACCCGC
>JAVHVL010000334.1:0-3961 GCA_032160565.1 Pseudonocardiales bacterium
CTCCGACGCCTCGGAGCTCGCCGGATTCTGCGATCGGGTCGTCGTTCTCTCGCGCGGAACGGTGACCTCGGAGCTGGCCGGCATAGGCGCCACCGAAGACCGCATCGTGCACGCCTTCGCAGTGGACGCGGTCAGCACGTCCGACACCGTCAGCACCTCCGACGCGGTCAGCACCTCCGACGCGGTCAGCACCTCCGGCGTGGCCGGCTCGGGCGCGGCCGGCTTGGACACCCGAGCAGCGGCGCAGCCGATCAAGGCCCCGCCCCGGCTGCGGCTCGGCGCCGACGCGGTGCGCACGATCGCGCTCGCCGCGATCATCGCCGGGATCAGCCTCTACGCGCAGCACCACAACTCGACGTTCCTGACCTCGCAGAGCGTCTACAACGTCCTGCTCCTCGCGCTGCCGCTCGCGATGGTGGCCGCAGCCCAGTTCTGCGTGCTGCTCGTCGGTGCTATCGACGTCTCCGTCGGCTCGACGATGAGCCTGAGCGTCGTGGTCGTGTCGTTCTGGGCGAGCAGCTCGAGCACCTCCGTGTCCGCCGGCGGGGCCGTGCTCAGTGCCCTGGTGGTCGGCGTCGCGGTCGGTGCGGTGAACGCCTACCTCGTCGAGCGGCGCGGTCTGTCGCCGGTGATCGCGACGATCGCCACGCTCGGCGTGGCTGCCGGCGTCGCGCTCGTGCTGCGCCCGACACCGGCCGGCTCGGTCGGGCTGGGGCTGACGGACTGGCTCACCAAGAAGGTCTTGGTGTTCCCCGCGCCGTTGATCGTGCTCGCCGTGCTCGTCCTCGTCGGTGACCTCGCGCTGCGGCGCACCGGGCTGGGGCTGCGGGTGCGGGCGGTCGGGCTGAACGGCGCGTTCGCCTACCGGCTCGGCACGAACACGCGTCTGGTGCGCGCTTCCAGCTACGTCGCGTGCGCCGTCCTGGCCGCGACCGCGGGCGTCCTGCTCGCCGCGCAGGTAGGTGTCGGAGATGCGTCGACCGGCAACGGCTACACGCTGCTGGCGATCGCGGCCCCGGTGCTCGGCGGTGCCAGCCTGCTCGGCGGGCGCGGGTCGTTGATCGGCGCTGCGCTGGGCGCCGTGCTGCTTGCGCTGGCCCAGTCGCTGATCCCCGTCCTCGGGATCAGCGACGCCACCAGCTTCCTGTTCACCGGTGGGCTCACCCTGCTGGGGCTCATCGTCTACAGCGACCTCTGGCGTCGCCGCAAGCGTGCCTGAGCCCAAAACCGAGAGAAAGGACCGTTGATGAGTCTGGGATTCGCCCGTCGGATGTGGGCCCTCGACTGCCCGACGCTGACCGTCGAGGCGCACACGTTGATGTACGGGCTCAGCGGGATGATGACCATTCCGATGCCGTCGTTCCTCATCGAACACGAGAAGGGCCTCGTACTGTTCGACACCGGGATCGCGCCCGAGGCCATCGACGACCCCGTCGCCTGCTACGGGCAGGAGCTCGCCGACGCGCTCGGTATGACCTCGAGCCCCGACCAGCGCCTGGACCGCCAGATCGAGGCGCTCGGGTACGCGACGTCGGATGTGACCCACGTCGTCAGCTCCCATCTGCACTTCGACCACAGCGGCGGGCTGCACCTGTTCCCGGACGCGAAGTTCTACGCCGGCCAGGGCGAGCTGGCCTTCGCGCACTACCCCGCCGCGCTCGGGTCGTTCTGCTTCATGCCCGACCAGATCGCCCGGGTGAGCAAGTACGACTGGCGCGAAGTGCCGGGCACCGACGTGGATCTGTTCGGCGACGGCAGCCTGGTGCTGCTCTCCATGCCGGGCCACACGCCGGGCGAGCTGAGCCTGAAGGTCCGGCTCGCCACGCGCACCTTCATCCTGACTGGTGACGCCGTGCACCTGCGGCAGGCGCTCGACCTGGAGTACCCGTTCCCGTTGGACTGCGACACGAGGTCCTCGGTGACGAGCCTGCAGCGCATCAAGCGGCTCGCCGAGTCCGAGGAGGCGACGATCTGGATCACGCACGACCCGGACGACTGGGCGGAGTACAAGCACGCCCCGGCCTGCTACGAGTGAGCGCGCTGTGATCCTGGTCGACTACTACTGCGCAGCATGCGCGGAGCGCCGCGAGGTCTGGACGGCCGGCCCCCCGGCGCAGAGCGCCCCGTGCCCCGATTGCGGCGGCGAGGCGCGGCGCCGGTGGGCACCGATCGGCCTGGGTGGGCGGGCCGCTGAGACGGCGCCTGCGCACCGCTCGCCTGACTTGGCGCCACTGTGCACGAAGTACCCGCAGGTTCCCGGGTTGTGCCACATGTCCGAGAGCTCCGGGCGAATGTGGGTCGCGCGGTACGAGCGGGACAACCGAGCGATCGAGTCCGAGCTGGCCCGCCAGGAGGCTCGGGCGAAGCAGAAGGCGCCGACGATGGCGGACGCGATCACCCACCAGCACTTCGCGCCGCAGCCGAAGGCCGCCTCAGCGGCGCCCTGACCTCGACAAAGAGCTCAGAAGTACATCCGGTCCGGGTCCACGTGATACGAGCGCAACTTCCGGTACAGCGTCGAGCGAGAGATGCCGATCGCGTTGGCCGCGGCGAGCTTGTTGCCGTGGTGGCGCTGGAGCGCGTCGAGGATGGCGTTCAGCTCGAGCTCCTCCATGGGGCTGAGCTGTCGCCGGTGCGCGTGCGTCAGCAGCTGCGCGGGGAGGTCCGCCGGCCCGACCTCGTAGTTCGAGGTCGTGGCCAGGACGCCGCGGATGGTGGTCTCTAGCTGGCGCAGGTTTCCCGGCCATGGCGCGCGCATCAACGTGCGCATCGCGGCCGGGGAGATGCGTACCGTCCTGTCGTTGCCGTGTGTCGTGACCATCTCCGCGGCTGCCTCGGAGATGTCCTCGCGCCGGTCGCGCAACGGCGGGATGACGACCCGCCCGGCCGCGATGAGGTCGATGAGCCGCGCGCGGCCGGCCGGCGCCGGCTCTGCCGCCGGCGTCATCGTCGCGACGACGCGCGGCGTCCAGTCCGGCGACGTGAACTCCTCCAGCAACGATGCCGCGACGGCTGCCACGTCCGGCTGCAGGCACTCCAGGTGGAGCAGGATGACGACATGCACGCGGCGTTCGAGCGCGGCGCGCAGCTCCGCCGTGAACGTGCCCGGGTCGACGCCGGCGAGATCGAACCGCGCGACGAGCGAGCCGGATCCGACGAGGGCATCGACGAGCGTCGTCTTGCCCACGCCGCGCTCGCCCTCGACCAGCATCGACGAGCCGGCCGCCGCGTAGCGGCTGGCCTGCGCCACCGCGTGCGCCAGCGAGGCGCTCTTTCCCGGCAGCACGGCCACCTTGCGCTTGGGGCGGTGACGTTCTGACGAGCGCACGTCCCGGCTCGGCACGTCGAACTCCACGATCGCTCCGACGACCTGGCCGTCGGCCTGGATCGCGTGGCACTCGCTCAGCTGCAACTGCGCGGCCAGGGTCGCCATGTGCGACTCGCTCACTCGCGCGCCGCCGGCGACCGCGCGAACGTACTCCCACAGCATTGCCTGGTCGACGTCACGCAGGAACTCGGTGACCTGCGGTCCGGCGAGGAAGAGGTCGTTGCCCACCGCCGCCACCGGCCCTCGGCGCGTCTTCGAGGCCTTGAGGTACGCGTCGAGCAGCAACCGCTCGCGCACCGACGCCTGGTCGAGGATCCGGTGCTCGATCTCGCGCGCGGTACTCGTGAGCAGCGGCGTGAGCAGCGCATTGCTCGCGTCGGAAAGGCACGACAGCGTGATGACTCCCTCCAGCCGTCGCGTGATCGGGTGGTGGATCGGCGCTCCGACGCAGGTGAACGTCGACAGCACCGGCGACAGGTGCTCCGGGCCGCTGATCTGCGTCGCGCGACCGGTCTCGACCACCGTGCCCACGCCATTGGTGCCGACGAGGTCTTCCGCGACGTTGTAGCCGGCATCGGAGTGCACGCTGTCCATCAGCGGCACGATCGACTTGTCCGGGATCCAGCGGCGCAG
>JAVHVL010000340.1:0-4195 GCA_032160565.1 Pseudonocardiales bacterium
GCGCCCGCTTCGCATCCACCCGCGCCGAGGTGAGCGCGCGCTGCGCCGTGACGGCCGACTGCTGCGCCTGCACCAGCGACGTCTGCGCGATCACCTGCTGATCCAGGGCGGCGGTAACACTGTCCTGCGCCTGCGACACCTGACGCCTGCGGCGGCAGCAGCAGCAGCGGCCTGATCCGCGAAGGCGTTCGTCAAAGCCGAGTTCGCCGCTCATCGTGTTCGTGAACGCCCAGCGGAACTGCTTGGGCGTCAGCTCGACGCTCTTGTTCCTGTTGGCTGGGTTGCGGAGCGCCGGGAAGATGGTGCGAAGTTGCGCGGGCGGCAGGCGCAGCACACCCTTCACCTGCGCCGGCACGACAGGTGTTCGAGAGTCGACGGCTGGGCGTGCTACGCTGTGCTACATGAGGACGGTGACGCATCGGGAGATGCGCAACAGCAGTGGAGAGATCCTTCGCGCGGTCGCCTCCGGGGAGACCGTTCAGGTGACGAACAATGGCCAGGTTGCGGCGGTCATCTCGCCTCCGAGCGGCGACACACTGGCTCGTCTTCAGGAGCAGGGGCAGGCACGTGCTGCACGCCGGCCGGTCACGGACCTGCTGCGCGTGCCGCGGCGCAAGGCGGCGCTGACGAGCGAGGAGATCGTGGCTGACGCGCGAGGGCCTTGGTGATCAGTTACCTGGACACCTCGGCGGCGATGAAGTTGCTTGTCGAGGAAGCGGAGTCCGATGCGCTCGCGGCATACCTGCAGTCAGCCGCTGCCGGAGCCGTCGAGCGCAGCCTGGTCGCCTCGTGGTTGCTGCACACCGAGCTGCATTGCGCTGCGAACCGGCACCCGGACGAGGTAGATCTGAATTCGGTGGCAGTCGTGCTGGACACGCTGTCGCTGATCGATGTGACCCGCGGTGACCTGCTCACCGCCGGCACGTTGCCTGGGCAGCTGCGCTCGCACGACGCGATTCATCTCGCGGTCGCGCTGCGGATCGGCGCTGACGAGGTACTCACCTACGACGCCGAGTTCGCCCATGCCGCTGCCGCAGCCGGCCTGCCGGTCGCACAGCCGGAGTGATCAGCGCGGTCGGCACCGTCGCGCACGTCGCGATTAGTTGGTTCGAGAAATCAAGATCATGCATCTTTACTCATCCGATACTGCTGCGATCAACCAACGCAACCCATGTTGATCAAACATTGATGCGCCGGATTTGTTGAGCTGTACTCGTCAACCAACGCCCACCAACCGACCAAGATCAACTCGAAGGGTTACTGGTTCGAGCATGCCGGACACCACGGTCGCCAGCCTGGCCGGCCGCTCGTTGCCAGGACATCCTCGAAGCTGAGGTAGATCGTCACTTCCCGAGCCGGTCGAGCAGAGATGATGACTGCTGTGGTATCGGACCAGCGCGTTCGCGCTCAGCTCGGCAGCGGCGGTGTCGTGCGGTAGATGAACGTCGGGTCGATCGCCCGATCACCCGACACGGTCAGTGCGTCGAGGCTCGCGAGGTCGGCCTCGGTCAAGTCGACGTCGACGGCGGCGAGATTCTCCTCGAGGTACCGGACGTGCTTCGTGCCCGGAATCGGGACGACGTCCCCGCCCTTGGCCAGCAACCACGCCAGTGCAACCTGCCCCGGCGTCGCACCGTGCCGGCGCGCGACGTCCTTCACCACGTCGACGGTGGCAAGGTTGGTCGGGAAGGTGTCCGCCGTGAAGCGAGGATGGACGCGGCGCAGGTCATGATCTCCGAACTGCTCCCGCGACGTCACCGTCCCGGTGAGCATGCCGCGGCCCAGCGGGCTGAAGGCGACGATTCCGATGCCGAGCTCGCGGCACGCCGGCACGACCTCGCGTTCGATGTCCCTGCTCCACAGCGACCACTCGCTCTGGACCGCGGCGATGGGATGGACGCTCGCCGCGCGGCGGATCGTGTCCACCGACGCCTCCGACAAGCCCAAGAACCGCACCTCGCCCGATGCGACGAGTTCGGCCATGGCGCCGACGGTCTCCTCGATCGGCACGTTCTCGTCAGCTCGGTGCTGGTAGTAGAGGTCGATGTAGTCCGTGCCCAGCCGCTGCAGCGAACGCTTGACCGAGGCGCGGACGTACTCCGGTCTGCCGTTGACGACGGCGGCCTGGCCAGGTCGGGGGCCTGACACGATGCCGAACTTGCTGGCGATGACAACCTCATCCCGGCGCCGTGCTCGGATCGCCGCACCGATGAGGACCTCGCTCTCGCCGTACCCGTCGGCGGTGTCGAGCATGACACCGTGGTCGACGGCGTGCAGCACCACGCTCGTCGCGTCGAGGTTCTCCACGCCGCCGTAGACCGGCGCGAAGCTCATGCAGCCCAGTCCGACCGCGCCGACGGACAGCCCGCCGAGTGTGTGCGCCGGCATCGCCATGTGCCTCTCCGTCCTCGCCTGCATCGAGGCGGTCAGCTGTCTTTCAGGGCATGATGACGACGACGCGACCGGCGCCGGTGTCGGCGTCGATGAGATGCACGGTCATCGTCGCCACCAAACCAGTCAATCGGGGTTCGTGACGTGTGACCCGAGCACGTCTCGCTGAGTGGACCGACCGGCGATTGTGCGGCGGCTTGTTTGCGAGGGTCAGTCGGACAGTCCACGTCTGGAGGATCCGAGTGAGCGAGCCGGTCACAGGTGCGCTCAGCCACCGCCAGATCATGGTCGTCTTCTCCGGCCTGATGTCCGGCACGTTCATCGCCGCGCTGGACCAGAACATCGTCGCCACCGCCTTGCCGCGCATGGTGTCCGACCTAGGCGGCCTGTCGCACATCTCGTGGGTGGTCACCGCGTACCTGCTCACGACCACGATCTCCACACCGCTCTACGGGAAGCTGGGCGACCTGTTCGGGCGCAAGCGGCTGTTCCAGATCGCGATCGTCATCTTCATGTTCGGCTCGATGCTGTCGGGGGCCGCCCAGACGATGGGCGAGTTGATCGCGTTCCGCGGCGTGCAGGGGCTGGGTGCCGGCGGGATCATCGTGGGTGCTCAGGCGATCATCGGCGACCTCCTGGCCCCCGCGGAGCGGGGGCGCTACCAGGGCTACACCGGGTCGGTATGGGCGGTCGCCAGCATCGTCGGCCCTTTCATCGGCGGGTTCTTCACCCAGCACCTGTCGTGGCGTTGGGTGTTCTACATCAACGTGCCGATCGGGGCCGCGGCGTTGTGCGTGACGGCTGCCGTGTTGCGAGCGCCCGAGCGACGTGACGCGCCGAGCATCGACTGGTGGGGGGCGGCCCTGCTGTCGTCCGGGGTGGCGTCCCTCGTGCTGCTGACCACGTGGGGCGCGAGCAAGCACGCCTGGTCGGACCCGCGCATCGTCGGTCTGGCGGTCAGTACCGCGGCGTTGCTGGCGGTGTTCGTGCACGTCGAGCGGCGGGCGCTCGACCCGGTACTGCCGCCGCGGCTGTTTCGTGACGGCGTCTTTCGCATCAGCGTGCTCACGTCCGTGATCGTGGGATTCGCGGTGCTGGGGGTGACCACGTTCATCCCGCTCTACCTGCAGGTCGTGGACGGCGCGTCTCCCACGGCCGCGGGCGTCAAGATGACGCCGATCATGGTCAGCCTCGTGATGGCCTCCGTCGTGTCGGGACGGACCATCTCGCGTCGCGGCCGGTACCGGCTGTTCCCCATCGCAGGAACGATCCTCATGGCGATCGGCCTGCTGCTGCTGTCGTTCATGACTCCGCACACTGCATACCCGGTTCAGGCAATGAGCATGGCTGTGCTCGGGCTCGGCATGGGCATGGTCATCCAGGTCCTGATACTGACCGCCCAGAACTCGGTGTCGCCGCTCGACCTCGGCGTCGCGACATCCACGGTCACCTTCGCGCGGTCCATCGGAGCGTCCACGGGTGTCGCGTTCTTCGGTGCGATCTTCTCCGAACATCTCGCGTCGAGCCTTCGGGCGGCCGGCGGCGACCGGTTGAGCGGGATGGCGTCGGGGCTGACGCCCGCGGCTCTCGCCCGGCTGGACCCGGTGGCGCGCGCCGCACTCGTCGACAGCTTTGCCTCCGCGCTGCACCTCGTCTACCTGTGCGCCGTCCCGGTCGCACTCATCGGCGTCGTGGCATCGCTGTGCATCAAGGAGCAGCCATTGCGCGTGCGGGTCGTGCCGGCCCAGGTGGTCGAGTGACCGGTCAGTGCGCCTCGTCCAGCCCCGGGTAGAGGCCGTACATC
>JAVHVL010000344.1:0-9578 GCA_032160565.1 Pseudonocardiales bacterium
GCACCAGCGCGGTCCAGTAGTCGCGCGCATGGGCGTCGACGAGGCGGGCGAAGTCGTGGTCGTCGGCCGCCTCGTGGGCGAGCCGGGAGAGCGCGAGGTTGGCCAGCAGCAGCCCGGGGTCGAACCCGAACGGCCCGAAGAAGGCGAACTCCAGGTCAATGACGCGCGTGTCGCCGGGCTTGAGCATCACCGAGCCGCTGTGCAGGTCGCCGTGGATCAGTGCCTCGTCGCGCGTCTTGAACGCGAACCGTAGCTCGGCGGCAACGGACCGGAGCGCCTGATCGCGGTGCAACTCCTCGGCGAGGCCTGCGATCTGCTCGTCGTACCGGTTGGACTCGGTGTCCTCGTACGGTGCGGTGAAGACGAGGTCCTCGGTGACGAGGCACAGCTCGGAATAGACGAAGCCACGACGCAGTGCGCGCCGCTGCTGGCTCGGCATGATCAGGTCGCTGGTGCCGAGGATGACCGCCGCGGAATACCGGCCGACGATTTCGGCCACGTCGGGGGTGTCACGGCCGGCGATGAGTGCCTCGCGCCAGGTGAGGTGATCGGACAGGTCCTCGAGGACGAGGGCGGACATCGCGTCGTCGAAGTGCCTGACCACGGGCAGCAGCCCCGGCGCCAGCTTCTCGTGCACCCCGATCGCGTCCGCCTCGATCCGCGCCCGGTGCCGGGTGAGCGGCCAGGACTCCCCGACGACGCGCAGGTAGGGGAGGGCCTGCTTGACGATCACCGAGTCGCGCGCGTCGGAGACCCGGAAGACGAGGTTCAGGTTGCCGTCGCCGATCTCGATCGCTCGCTCGGGCGCGCCGTCGAGGTAGGGCGCCGCGAAGTCGAGCACCGATTCGGCATCGAGCGGGCGGTACCCGACGCGCTCGTCCATGGCTACCTCCGCCTCACCGGGTGGCCGGGTCATTGGCCCGGAAACACGCCCGTAGCTTCGTGGCCACGTCCCCGTGACCGATGATTTGGATAGTTGTCGGACAACTGACATCTGTCAAGTGCGTCCTGTGCGTGTAGTCTTTCGCCGACAACCTGACGCTTGGGGGAGGGTCATGACTGCCGCTGAGAGCCTGCCGCGCCTCGGAGATCGCAAGGCGCTGCCCACCCGCCTCGCCGACGACCTCCGGGAGCGCCTCGCCCGCCACGAGTGGCGGGCCGGCGATCAGCTGCCGACCGAGGCCGATCTCGTCGCCACCTACGGGGTGTCACGCGCGACGGTGCGGCAGGCGCTCAAGACGATGGAGAACCAGGGGCTGATCGTGACCCGGCGCGGACGGGGCAGCTTCGTCGCCACCGATTCGATGATCCGCGCCGGGATGCAGGACCTCACGTCCATCACGTCGACCATCCGCGAGATGGGGCACGTGCCGGAGATGATCTATCACCACCGGACGCTGCGAGCGGCGACGCCGGACGAATGCGATGTCTTCGACCTGCACGAAGGCGACGAGGTGCTGGACATCCAGCGCAAGATCCTCGCCGACGGCATCACGGTGTGTTACTCCTACGACGTCCTGCCGCGGTGGGTCTTCCCCGACAAGTTCGAGCCGGAGCAGCTGACCGGGTCGGTCTTCGCCTTCCTCGCCGACCACGGCGGCCCCGAGCCGCTGCGAGCCCTGGCGCGGGTGCACGCCGTCTGCCGCCCGGACGTGGTCTGGGACGAGGAGTTCGCCGACGACCAGCTGTTCGTCCTTCTCGACCAGCTGCACTACGACGAGCGTGCACGTCCGTTCATGCACACCACGAGCTACTTCATCGAGGGGCGTTTCAACTTCACCGTGGTGCGGACCGCTCCGAACCGCTGAGCCTCGCCGCCTGCGCAATTTGGACGAAGCGTCAGCGCGATTTCGGCGTAGCGTCGGCGGTACAGCCAGCCGGGGACGCTGCCATGGTCTGCTCACGTAGACGTGTAATCCGCCTGCTCGTCGGGGCGATATGCGCGGTGTCGGGAATCGGCCTGCTGCCTCCGGCGTCCGCCGCCGGAGCCGCGGGGAATTACAGCAGCCACCTGACCCGGGCGCCGTATCTCACCGACCTCGTGGCGCTGTCCGTCAACGTCAACTGGGCGACAGACGCGTCAGGCGCAGGCTCGTTGCAATGGGGCGCCGTTGCCGGGGGAAACTGCGCGCTCACGAACACGCTGACCAATCCGACCTTCCGTGGGGTCACGGTCGGCAGCGTGAGCGAGACCCAGTGGACGGCGGCCCTGAGCCTGCCCAGCAAGGGCAGCTACTGCTACCGCCCGATGCTGGGCGCCGCCGATCTGCTCGGGGCGAACACCTCGCCGCAATTCCGGACCCAGGTCCAGGCCGGCGACACCACGCCGTACAGCTTCGCCGTGTTCGGCGACTGGGGTCAGACCTATGCCACCGGCAATCCCGACCAGCAGAACGTGATGTCCCAGCTTGCGAAGAGTGGCGCGCGCTTCGCGGTGACGGCCGGTGACAACGGTTATCCGAACGGCAGCCAGATCAACTACGGTGACCTGCAGCAGAGCGGGGCTGACATCAGCGCCATCTTCGGGCCGAACTTCTGGACGGTGCCCGGCAGCAGCATTCCGCTGTTCACCGCGGCAGGGAATCACGGACTGTCGAACAGTGCCCACACCGACATCAGCACGTGGACGCAGGACACCGCGGTCTTGACGTCCGGCGGCACGTACACCAACACGACTTACTGCTGTGTCAATGGCACCTTCTCCGCGAACTACGGCAGCGAGTGGTACGCCTTCGACGCCGGTCCCGCCCGCTTCTACGTCCTGGACTCGGCGTGGGGAGACACGAACACCGGCACGGCGAACGTGTACGCCAACGACGCCGCCGCACACTTCACGGCGGGAACCCCGGAGTATGACTGGCTGCTCAATGACCTCAAGACCCATCCCGCGTCCTTGAAGTTCGCCTTCTCGCACTACCCGGTCTACTCCGACAGCGCGTCCCAGCCCTCGGATTCCTCTTTGCAGGGGGCGGGAAAGCTCGAGGGGTTGCTCGGGCAGTACGGGGTCGACATCTGGTTCAACGGCCACTCGCACATCTATGAGCGCAACACCCCGAGCGCAGCGGGCATGCCGGTCACGTACGTCACGGGCGGCGGCGGGGCCGCGCTGGGCTCGATCGGCCCGTGCCATTCCTACGACGCGTACGGAATCGGATCGTCCTCGGCGTGCGGCGCAGCCCCAAAACCCACTTCGCGCGCCCAGGTATTCCACTTCCTCAAGGTCGATGTGAACGGGGCGACGGTAACCGTGACGCCTACCGACGAGAATGGCAATCAATTCGATGTCAAAACCTATGACTTCGGCAATGCGAATGTCCCGGATACCGTTATCGACAGTGGCCCGAAGGCACTCACCAACGCCACCAATGCCACGTTCGAATTTCATTCCACGCTGAGCAACCCGACCTTCGCATGCAGCCTGGACAACGCTCCGGCAACGGCCTGCGGCAGCCCGAAGGGGTACAGCGGCCTTGCCGATGGCGCGCACACCTTCTCGGTGACCTCCACTAGCGGCGGCAGCACTGATCCGTCCCCGGCCGTGTTCAAGTGGACGGTCAAGACCACGGCGCCGCCCGCGCCGACCGGCCTCACCGCAACGGTGGTCTCGGCCACCGCAATCAAGCTGTCCTGGAACGCCGGCAGCGGAGTGGCGAGCTACGACATCATCCGCAACGGCAGCTCGGTCGGCACCGCTGCGGGCACCGCCACCGGTTACGTGGACAACCGGGTGTCGCCCGCAAGCACGTACCACTACGTGATCGATGCGCGAGACGGTGCGGGGAATGTGTCGCCGCCCAGTAACCAGACGCCGGATGTCACTACGCCCAACGGCACGTCCGGCCCCAGCCTTGTCCAGAGCGGAGGATCGTCCACGAAGACGGTCACCCTGGCGAGCCCGAGCACCTCCGGGGACCTGCTGGTGCTGTCGGCCGGCGTGTACACGGGCGCGAGCCAGCCGATCACGGCCATCAGCGACGGCACGAACGCCTGGGCCAAGATCAACGCCGTCTCGGTCGCCGGGCAGTACTCCGACGGTGAACTCTGGTACGCACCCGATGCCGCGTCGGTCAGCAGCGTCACGGTGACGACCGCCGCGTCCACCGTGGCGCTACGGGTCCAGGAATTCAGCGGCGTCGTCGCGACCAACCCACTGGACGGATCGACCGGCGCCTCGGCCACGTCCACCTCGGCCACCTCGGGGTCGGTGACACCGTCGGCGGCCAACGACCTGGCGGTGGGGTTCATCGCCGGCCATGGCAAGACACAGGACATCTCGGTCACCTCGCCCGGCTGCACCGTCGATCCGCAGCAGAGCACCGCTACCCCCAGCCCGGTTTCCGTCGTGACCGGGTCGCAGGCCCTCACGTCCAACGCAGCCCTGAGCTTCTCCGGCACGTTCCCGAGCGCGATGTACTGGGCCGCGAGCATCGCCCTGTTCAAGGCCTCGGGCGCGCCGCCGCCGCTCAACGATTTCGCGGTGTCGGCCAACCCTGGCTCGATGACGGCGACCCAGGGCGGTACGTCGGGATCCTCGACGATCACGGCGCCGCTGGTCAGCGGGTCCGCCCAGACCGTGACGTTGAGCGCCGCCGGCGTGCCGTCCGGAGCCACGGCATCGTTCAGCCCGCCGACTATCAGCAGCAACGGCACCAGCAGTTCGGCGCTGACGATCACGACGGCGAGCACGACGCCGACCGGCTCCTACTCGCTAACGGTGACCGGGACCGGATCGGTGACCCGCTCGACTACCGTCTCGCTCACCGTCAACGCTGCCGCGCAAGACGATTTCTCGATCAGCGCCTCGCCCGGCGCGGTGACGGCTACCCAGGGCGGCGCATCGGGATCTTCGACGATCACCGCGGCTCTCACGACGGGCAGCGCGGCACAGCAGGTGACACTCAGCGCAACCGGATCGCCGACGGCGGCCACGGCTGCCTTCAGCCCCGGCTCGGTCATCAGCAGTGCCGGCGGCACCGCGTCGTTGACCATCACGACAACCAATGACACCCCGGCCGGTACGTACCCGATCACGGTGACCGGCACCGGGACGACGGTCCACACGACGACGGTTTCGCTGATCGTCAACGCCAACTCGTTCACCCTGGCGGCGAACCCGGCCTCGGTGACGTCCACGCAGGGCGGCACGTCGGAGTCGTCCGCCATCAGCACGGCGCTCACGACCGGTAGCACCGCGCAGCAGGTGACGGTGAGCACGACCGGATTGCCGGCGGGAGCGGCGGCATCGGTCAACCCTACCAGCATCACCAGCGACGCCGGGAGCTCGTCGATGACGATCAGCACGGCAAGCAGCACTCCGGGCGGTACCTACCAGATCACGGTGACCGGCACCGGTGCGTCGTCGTGGATCACCAGCATCACCGTCACGCTCACCGTGACCGCTCCGGTGATCGACGACTTCGCCATGTCGGCGGCCCCGACCTCGGTGACGGCGACGCAGGGTGGCACCTCGGGGTCGTCGACGATCACGACAACGCTCACGAGCGGCAACCCGCAGCAGGTGACGTTGAGCGCGTCCGGGTTGCCGGCGGGAGCGGCGGCGGTGTTCAGCCCCGCCGCCGTCACGAGCGCCGGCGGTAGCTCGACGATGACGATCACGACCACGGCCAGTACACCTCCGGGTACCTTCCCGCTGACGGTGACGGGCACCGGTTCGACGACTCACGGGGTGGCGGTGACGTTCACCGTGATCACCGGCGCCACACCGCTTCTCGTACAGGCGGCGGCGGGGACGGCAACCTCCACCGTCACATCGCTCAGCGCCACCTTCGGCGCGCCGACCGCGTCCGGCCATCTGCTCGTGCTCTCGGCCAGCGTCTATGCCGGAGCGACCAACCACCTGACCGCCGTGACGGACTCGGCCGGCAACACCTGGACGAGGGTCGGGTCGTACTTTGCCTCGGGCCACTTCTCCGACGGAGAGCTCTGGTACGCCGCGAACGCCAACCCGACGACGACCATCACGGTCAACATTGCCTCGGCGGCGTCCATCGCGATCGAGGTGCTGGAATTCTCCGGCATCGCGGCGAGCAATCCGCTGGATACCTCGGTCGGAACGTCGAACACCGGCACGGCCCCCGATTCCGGAAAGCTGACTCCGGCCGCCTCGACGGAGCTGGTCGTGGGCTTCATCGCCGGGCACGGGAACGCGCAGGCGCTCAGCGTCACCACGCCGGGTTACACGGTGCAGGCGCAGGCAACCACCACCGGAACCGCCGCAACGGTCCGGACGGCCTACCAGGTGCTGTCCTCGGCCAGCCCGATCGGCATCGCCGGCAGCTTCGCGACCTCGATGTACTGGGCGGCCGGCGTGGCCGCCTTCAGGGCCGGCTAGACCAACGGGGAGGACGGGCATTGACACCTGCGCTGCAGCGGAGTGTTCTAGTTGCGTCAGCAACCAGTGCGGTGCGGCCCACCGGCACCGGCGCGGCCGCCCGTCGCCAACAGAGGTGAGTGACATGGGCACATGGGACGCGACCACCTACGAGGGCAAGGACACGATCCTGCGCGTGGTGCGCGACGAGGCCGAGAAGATGTTCGACCTCGTCGCGGCCGAGGACACCTGGGACCGCCACACCGCCTGCTCCCGCTGGACGACTCGCGACGTCGTCGGACATCTCGTCGACACCACGGAGGGCTACTTCGCCGCCTTCGACGCAGCCCGCGCACATTCCGGGGCGGGGCCGGCATTCAGCCTGCCGGTGATGAGCCAGACGGCGGGCGATCGAGCGATCTCCTTCCGCGACAGCACGCAGAAGGAGCTGCTCGAGCGGCTGCACACCGACTTCGACAACATCATGCAGCTGCTCGACGAGATCGGCCCGGACGACTGGGGCGGCCTGATCGTCACGCACCCGTACATGGGGCCGGTGCCGGCGTTCTTCTACGCGGCCGGCCAGTTGATGGACTACGCCGTGCACTCATGGGACGTCCGCGAGGGGGCCGGCCGCGCGCACGCGATGTCGGGTGAAGCCGCCGACCTGCTCGTCCCGTTCATGTTCGTGCTGTGGCAGTCGACGATAAAGCCGGACGCGGACAAGTCGGCCTTCGACATCGGCATCCGGGTGCTGGGCGGCCACAACTCGGGAGACACGCGGGTGAGCATCTCGCCGGAGGGCATGAGCTACGAGGCGGACGGCATCGGCGACCTGCCGTGCGTGCTGGAGTTCGACGCCGCGGGGCTGGTGCTGACGACGTTCGGCCGCTGCCGCGCCGGCACGGTCCGCGGTGACCAGAAGCTCGCGGAGCGGTACCTGAACCTCTTCTACCGGATCTAGGGAAGGTAGTCGGCCGACCGGTCGACGTGGTCGTAGACGGCCATGCCGATCGGCCGGCGCTGCTCCTCGGCGAGGTGCCCGAGCAGCCCAGCGGTACGGGCGAGCAGGGCGAAGCCGCGCAGCGTGTCGGTCGGGAAGCCCAGGTCCGCGAGCGCTGCGCCGCACACGCCCGCGCCGTTGAGCGGCAGCGTCCGTCCGAGCACGCCGGGGTGGACGCGGCCGATCGCCTCGAACAGCCGTAGGTGCGCACCGCGCACGCCGGCGTCCGCCGCGATGCCGATCAGTACCGGCGTGCGCGGGTCGCCGTTCTTGTGCACCGGGTGGCCGAGTCCGGGGACGAGCAGACCGCTGTCGCGCTGCCGCTGCACCGCCCGCGCGGCGAGCTCGTCCCAGCCCGAGTCGTCGTCCGGCAGCGGGCCGTCGTGCGCCGCGAGGGACGCGGCGAGGAACCGCCCGCAGTCCTCGGTCACGCCGAGGAACCGCGAGCCGCCGCCGAGAAGCCCGGCGGCGAGCGCACCCTGCACCGACTCGGGCGCGCCGGTGAGCGTCAAGCGCGCCGCGATAGCCGACGGCGTAAGGCCATGATCGGCAAGGGCGACGAGCACCGCCTCGAACACCCGCAGCTCGCCGGCGGACGGGCGGCGCATCGCCACCAGCCAGAACGCGAGCTCACCGAAGCCGATCCGGCCGATGAGCTCGTCCGCCAGATCGTGGCCGAGCAGGGTGATCGACTCGGCGTCGGAACGGCCGATCGAGGTGGGGTAGCCGGGCTCAGTCACCGCTCGCATCCTTCTCCATGTCGCGCTCGTCCGCCGGATGACCGGCCGGCAGGAGGTGCTTGGCGACGCGCTGGGTCGGCGTCCGCGGCAGCGCGTCGACCTGCTGCCAGTAGCGCGGCACCTTGAACGCCGTCAACCGCTGCGCCGTCCACGCGTGCAACGCCGCGAAGTCCGCCGGACCGGACGTCACGACGAACGCCTTGACGTCCTCCTCCGACAGGTCGGACTCGACGCCGACGACTGCGCACTCGAGCACCGACGGATGCGCCTGGATCGCCTCCTCAACCTCCACCGGAGACAGGTTCTCGCCGCGGCGCCGCAGGACCTCCTTCTTGCGAGCCACGAACGTGTACACCGCGTCGGCATCGGCGGTGACGAGGTCGCCCGTGTGCAGCCAGCCGCCGGCCGTGATCGTCGCCGCCGTCTCGTCCGGCATCTGCCAGTAGCCAGGCGTCACCGCCGGGTTGCGCAACAGCAGCTCGCCGACAGCGCCCGGGCCGACGTCCTCGCCTGCCTCGTCCACGACCCGCGCCTCGTTGACCACCCCCATCGTGGGGTGCTGCCGGACCGTCCCGAGCGTGCCATAGCGGCGGGAGCCGCGCGGCCAGATCAAGCCGTACGGGCTCTCCGACATCGCATAGCCGCAGACGATCCGGAACCCGAAGCGACGCTCGATCGCCAGGTGCCGCTCCCGGTCAGGCGCCGGACCGGTGTAACACAGCCGCAGCGGATTGTCGGCGTCGTCGGGGCGCTCCGGCTGGCGCATCAGAATCTCGAGCATCGCCCCGATCGCGTTGAACTCCGTCGCGCCGTGGCGGCGCGCGGCGTCGAGGAAGCCGCTCGCGGAGAACCGCGGCAGCAGCACCAGCCCGGCCCCGCACGCCAGCGACCCGAGCACGGAGTACGCCGGTGCGTTGATGTGGAACAGGGGCAACGACGTCATGAGCCGGTCGGTCGAGTTCAGCTCCATCCAGAACGGGAAACCCTCGCCCGCCATCACATACGCGCGGTGGGTCTGCATCACGAGCTTCGAGCGCCCTGTCGTGCCGGAGGTCGGAATCAGGGTCGCGACGTCGTCCGGCAGCGGGCCATCGACCGGCACCTCGGCGGACCCGGCCGATGCACCAGCTAGCTCGTCGACGTCGAGGACGGTGGCGTCGCCGGCGTCGATCGCCCCGCGAAGCTGCGCGTCGGTGACGACGGCGCGCGGGCGCGTCTGTCCGATGAGGCCGGCGAATTCGGCAGGAGCGGCCGCGGGGTTCGTCGGCACGGCGACCGCGCCCATCGACGTGACGGCCAGCCATGCGAGCAGGTAGGCGGGTGTCGTGCGGGCGGTGAGCACGACGAGGTCACCTGGCTCGATGCCGTGCTCAGCGAGCACCGTCGCGCGGCCGCCGACAGCGGCGGCGGCCTGGGCGAAGGTCAGCGCGACAACGTCTGCGTGCAGCCACGCTCCATCGGCATCGCGCGCCGCAGCTTCCGCCAGCAGCTGCGGGATGGTCCG
>JAVHVL010000403.1:0-2505 GCA_032160565.1 Pseudonocardiales bacterium
GAGCCTGATCGAGGCATTCCATTAGCCGGTGCTTTTGCCTTATGATCTGCGTGTTCCAGGCACCGAGCCTCTTCTCGGACGATCGACAGACTTGGGGGGCCCGCAGGGATGCTGGGAGGAGGCATCAAGCGCCGACGCGGCGATCGCACCGGGCGTGCCGCGTTGAGGTCTCACCGGGCGCGCCTGTGCGCGCTGCTGCTGGTGCTCGCCGCGATCGCCCTCGCGGCGACGGCGCAGGCATTGGCGTCGGGCATAACCAACTCGGCCGACGACCTGCGGGACGGCTGGTATCCCGACCAGCCCTCTCTCACGCCGCAGCTCGTCAGCGGGGGCACCTTCGGCCAGCTCTGGTCGACGCCGGTGGACGGCCAGGTCTACGCCCAGCCGCTGCTCGCAAACGGCACGCTGCTCGTCGCGACCCAGAACAACAAGGTCTACGGGCTCGATCCGGCGACCGGTGCGATGCGCTGGCCGGCGGCCCTCAACCTGGGGGCGCCGTGGAAAGCCGCGGACATCGGATGCGGCGACCTCACGCCGAACATCGGCGTGACGGCGACGCCCGTGATCGACCCGGTGACGAACACGGCCTACCTGACGCACAAGACGTATGTCTCCGGCACGTCGGGAACCGCGCGGTGGTACCTGGACGCGATCGACCTCACCAACGGCACGGAGAAGACCGGCTTCCCGGTGCAGCTCAGCGGCAGCGCTCAGAACCAGCCCGGCATGAGCTTCCAGCCGACCACCCAGCTGCAGCGTCCGGGCCTGCTGCTGATGAACGGCGTGGTCTACGCGGCGTTTGGGTCGCATTGCGACATCCCGCCGTGGCAGGGGTGGGTCTTCGGGGTCTCCACCGCGGGTCAGGTCAAGGCGCGGTGGGTCTCGCTCTCCTCGGGGAGCGGCGCGGGCATCTGGCAGTCCGGCGCCGGACTGACCTCTGACGGCTCTGGCACGCTGATGGTGAGCACGGGCAACGGCGGCGCGCCGTCGACCGCCGCCCCGGGAAGCTCCCCGCCATCGAACCTCGGGGAGTCGATCGTGCGCCTCGCGGTACAGGCCGACGGGTCGCTCAAGGCCGTTGACTTCTTCGCGCCGTTTGACGCCGCGCAGCTGGACGAATGGGACGCGGACTTCGCCTCCGGCGGCATCACCGGCCTCAACGACCAGTACTTCGGCACGGCGAGCCTCCCCCACCTCGCGGTCGCGGTCGGCAAGGACGGCTACGTCTACATGCTGAACCGTGACAGCCTCGGCGGCATCAGGCAGGGCCCGGGCGCCTCCGACAAGGTCGTTCAGCGAATCGGGCCGTACGGCGGCGTGTGGTCGCGCCCGGGGGTGTGGCCGGGCGACGGCGGCTGGGTGTACATCCCGACCGCCTCCGGCGGCACCACGGGGAACGGCACATCGGGGTTCCTGCGCGTGTACCAGTACGGGCTCTCCGGAACCGGCCAGCCGAGCCTCTCGCTGCAGGCGACCTCGTCGGACACGTTCGGCTTCAGCTCCGGCGCGCCGGTGATCACGTCCGAAGGCACGACCTCCGGCTCGGCGCTGATGTGGCTGATCTGGGCCCCCAACTCGTCGGGTGCCGGCGCTCAGCTGCGTGCCTATGACCCGCTCCCGGTCGCCGGCAGGCCGGTGCTGCGCTGGAGCGCGCCGATCGGGACCTCGTCGAAGTTCGCCACGCCCGGCGTCGGCGCCGGGCGGCTCTACGTCGGCACCCGCGACGGCAAGGTGCTCGGCTTCGGCTCACCCGTGACGCCCGTCCTCACCGGACCCTCGACGAGCTTCCCGACGACGACCATCTCGAACAGCAGCCAGCGGACGCTCACCCTGACGGCCACGAACTCGCTGACGCTCAACAAGCTCACCTCGAGCTCGTCCCAGTTCGCGGTCGGCACGCCGTCGATCGCCCTGCCGGCACAGCTCTCGGCGGGACAGACGATCCAGGTGCCGCTCACCTTCACACCGGCCCAGACCGGACCCATAGGCGGCACGCTGACGGCGGAAACCAGCATCGGGACGAGCTCCTTCGCGATGTCCGGCACGGGCCAGTCCGCGTCCGCCCTGCTGACCACCACGCCATCGCTCGTGTCGTTCGGCGGCACCACCGTCGGCGGCCACCTGTCCGGCGCGGCGACGTTCCGCAACGTCGGCGGCGCTCCGCTGACGATCAACGCCGTGAAGCTCCCCTCCGCCCCGTTCGGGGCCTCGGGGGTCCCGGAAGCCGGAACCACTATCCCCGCGGGTGGGTCCATCACGATCAACGTGAGCTTCGACCCGACCGCCACGGGCAGCTTCAGCGATGAAATCGCGATGGAAACCACGGGCGGCAACGGCGCCATCGGACTGTCGGGCAGCGCCGGCGCGGCCGGGGTGCTGCAGGTCACGAGCGAAAGCAACGACTACGGCGCGGTCGCGGTCGGCGCCACGGCGACCAAGTCGTTCACGGTCACCAACACCGGCGGCACGAACGTGACGATCACCAAGTCCAAGCCGCCGAGCGGC
>JAVHVL010000407.1:0-4550 GCA_032160565.1 Pseudonocardiales bacterium
CTGCGGCGAAGGTGGACAGCGAAACGCCAAGTCTCATTGTGTTCCTCCGTGGTGACGCTCCGGCTCGCCTGATCATGCGGGCCAGCTAAGAGAAGTAGTAGCCCTTATCGAGGTCGTCGATGAGCCCGGGATGGGTCGGCTGCCAGCCCAGTAGCTCGCGGGTGAGCGCGCTCGAGGTCGGGTTGTCGGCCGCGAGGAAGCCGGCCAGCAAGCCGAAATGCTCGCTCGCCTCGTCGGCAGGGACGGATACCACCGGGACCTCGAGGTGTCGCCCGATCACCTCGGCGATGGCTCGGATCGGCACACCCTCGTCCGCGACCGCGTGCAGCCGCGATCCCGCCGGGGCGTTCTCCAGAGCCAGGCGAAACAGGTGTGCCGCATCGAGCCGGTGCACGGCAGGCCAACGGTTCGAGCCGTCGCCGATGAAGCCGGAGACTCCCTTGGCCCGGGCGATTGCGATCTGGGTCGCGAGGAAGAGGAATCCGTGATCCCCGTCGCCGTAAACCGTCGGAGGAAGGCGCACAACCGACGAGCGGACGCCGAGCGAAGCGAACGAAAGCGCGACCTGCTCCGCGGCCAACCGGGCCCGCGGCCCGGCGGCCGCCGCCGGATCAAGACCAAGCTCGTCCTGTTCGGTTCCCACTCGCCCCGGTTCTAGCACGAGTGTCACGGAGGCGATGACCAACGGCCGGTCAGAACCGGTGAGGGCCTCGCCCAGCGCCTCGACGGCGCGCCGGTCCGCGTCGACCGCGCCCTGGAAGTCCCCGGAGAACGCGAGGTGGGCGTCGAACGCGAGGTGGATCACGCCATCCGACGCCCCGGCCGCACCCCGCAGGCCGTCGAGATCGTCAAGTTCGCCGCGATGTACCCGGGCCCCGGCCTCGGTGAGGGCAGCGGCCGAGGCGTCCGAGCGGGCGAGGCCGGTGACCTCATGGCCCGCACCGATGAGCTCGGGAATGAGGCCGGAGCCGATCCATCCGGACGCGCCAGTGACAAAAATGCGCATGCCAAACCTCCACATATGCCGATGACCCTCGCCTCAGCGGATGCCGAGGCTGTGCCGGATCCTTGGATCACAGTCCAGACTGTAATCTAGTTTTGCATCACAGTCTAGACTGTAATCTAGGCTCTAATCGAGATTAAGGGCTATCATTGGCTGCATGAGGAGGCCACCGTCCAAGCTGGTCCAGCGACTACTCAGTGCGAGCGAGGAGGTGCTGCGCCCAGACCGGGCACTTCGGCTAGAGGACATCGCCACACTGATCGGCTCAGCTCGCGCAACGCTCTACTACCACTTCTCTGGCCGCGACGACCTGGTCGCGTTCCTACTGGAAGAGAACCTGCGCGTCGCCGCCGAGACAATCGAGCTCGCCATCACAACCCCCCGACCACCAGTCGCGCAGCTGCGCTCAGCGATAACCGCGCTCGTCGCGTTCCTCGGGGGGCAGCCCGGAGTATGCGCCGGCCTGCTCTCCTTCGCGGGAGCCACCGGACGACTGGGAACCCTGATGGCCGCCAAGGACGCGATGCTCGCCACGCCACTTCGAAAGCTCCTCGACGAGGGCGCCGCCACCGACCAATTCACGTTCGGCGACTCCCGCGACGCTGCCAACGCCATCCTCGGGGCTGCAATGATCGCTAACCTCACCCGCTGGGAAGATGGCCGCGACACCCAAGGTCCCGAGTTTCAGCAGGCACTGACCGACCAGCTCGTCAGGAGCGTCGCACGCGCCTGAGCAAGCGCGCCCCAAGGGGTCAAAGGGCAGGACACGGTTGCCCGACGACGGACGACCGGACTGGCTCGTTCGCCGTCGCGTCGATGAGGTTGCGGGTTCGAAGCCCGCCACCCCGACGGGCCCGGGGCCGGAGCCGACTTCGGCTACCCATGGATCGTTCCTGTACAACTCGATCCATCGTTTCGATGACCAGGCCGCCGTGCCTCCGCCGACTGCAGCGCGAAAGTCCCTGACGCTCGATTTATCTCGTCACCTACGGCGGTCAGGGACTGCATGCTCAGATCCCAAAGCAATTCTCGATTGTGTTGCGTGTTGAATTTGGTCTTCGCGTCCCGCATCCTGCCGCGCGTAAATGTTTCCCAGAGATATTCTTCACCTCGGGCGAGGACGCGAGATAGACCGAAGTGGCGGCGCCCTTTTGCGGGGATAGGGTGAACGGCAGCAACAGATAAGATACGGTGCCGACAGTCACACCGGCCACACGCACCTGGCCTTTGACGTTGAGCGCCAACGTATCCGGCATCTGCGCGTAGATCGTCATGTGACCCGCAGCGGTGCCCGTCCGCCCGGCAGCGGAACGTTCGCGATGCCCTGCCAGCCGCAGGACGTCAGCACCAACGCCGCCGCGAGCAATGCGCCACCACGGCGCGATGCGACGCGTCGTCCATCCCTTCACGATGCTCACTAGCCGGCTCCTCCTTCAGCGGGCAGCGGTGGCCCCGCGGGTGCAGGCGCCGGTGGGGGTCCAGCGGCAGGCGCGATGGCGCCGAGCGGATCGCCGGCGAGCACGCCCGGTGCCGGGCCAGGAGGCGGTCCCGGTTGCGGATACCACGGCGGCGGCAACGGGTTGCGCTCGTCGTAGGAGTCCGGCGGGCCCGCGCCGGGGATGCCCGCTGCAGGCGCCTCGATGTCGGGACCGCCCATCAACTCGGACAATGACTCCGGTGTCAGCATGTTCGCGGTCAGTGGCTGCACGTCGATGCCCTGCATGCCGGGCGCCACCGTCCAGCCCGGCTCGTGGTTGCCGTGGGAGAACACCGTGTCGCGTGCCCAGATGCCCGGCACGGTGGTGTCCTTGTAGCCCGGCGGCGGCTGCAGACGCGGCTCGGAGTAGGAGATCTCCTTGGGCAGCGTCATCGCGCTACTGAGCATGCTCAGCCCGAACGGCAGGGTGTTGAACTTGATGGCCTCGAGGATCGGTGCCAGGTACTGCGCGCACAGTTCCGCGGAGTCCTGATAGCCCAACCGGCTACCGGCCTGGATCGCGCTGCACAGGAACTGCATCGGGTTGGCGAAGTTGTTGATCACCGGCAGGGTGACCACACCGCCCGCGTTGGGCGAGAAGGTGTTCACGGCGTTGGCCGCCAGGTTGGGGTACACGTGCAGACCGGTCTCGAGACCATTGAGCGGCACGGGCTGCAGGATCGCGTTCGTCACGTCGGCCAGGTTGTTGACGTCCTTGGTCAGCACCGACGAGTTCTTGTCGAGGAAGCCGCGTGTGGTGGTGAGCAGTTGGTTCAGGTCCTTCACCGCGTCGGCCACTTCGTGGTCGGTGTTGGTGAACGCGTTGGTGAACTGCGCGAGATTGTCGTTGAGCGCCACGAACTGCTGATCGCTCTCGTGGAGCGCGTTGACGAACAGCGCCAGGCTCTTGATCACGCCGAAGAAGTCGCCTCGGCCCTGGTTCAGGGCGGTCAGCGCGTCGGAGAGGCCCTTGAGCGTGGAGTTGATCTCCTGGCCCTTGCCGGACAGACCGTCGGCGAAGGACTCGATGACGTCACCGAACGGACCCTTGGGTTGCTCCTTCGTCGGACCGAGGTCGGTCAGGATCCGGTTGAGCGAGTCACGTAGCTCGTCGTACTCGACCGGCACCTGGGTGCGGTCGATCGGGATGACCGCGTCGTCCCCCAGCTCCGGGCCGCCGGTGTAGGGGGGCGCGAGCTGGATCGTGCGCGAGGCCACCAGGCTCGGGTTGAGGATCGATGCCGTCACATTCGCGGGCACCTTGTACTTCGAGGCGTAGGTGAACGTGACCTTCATCTTGTCGCCCGCGGGCTCGATCGAATCGATGGAACCGACTGGCACCCCCATGATCTGGATCTTGTCCCCGGGATACAGGGCAAGCGTGTCGGGGAAGTAGGCCACGACGGTGTTGGTGGTCAGCTTCTTGTACACGTGCCAACCGATGAGCCCACCGACGATCGCCAGCACCACGACCACCGTGCCGACTACCAGTGCTGTCCGAGAAACGCCAGGCAGCTTGAGGTTTCGGATGTTGAAGATTGTCGACATCAGTTACACCCCTGCTCTATCACTGTTGCGAACCTGGCGGGAGGTACGGCGGGTTGCCGGGCACTTGCGGGCCGGGTCCAGGAGGTGGTGGCGGTCCCGGCAGATCAGCGGCCCCAGCGGGACCGGGAGGCCCTGCAGATCCGGCGGAGTCTGCCCCGCGGCACACCGGCGCTCGTGATGCCCGGCGTGTACCCACGGCCGTTCGGGTTGGGAGCCTGCCTCCGCATGCGGCGAATCATAGCCCCCGATCTCGATCAGAGTCGAGATTACAGTCTGGACTTTGATCCAATCCGAGATTACAGTCTGGACTGAGATCCAACCCGAGATTACAGTCTGGACTGTGATCCAAGAACTCGGTGCAGCCGCGGCATCCGCTGAGGCGAGGGTGATCGACACGTATGGAGGTTTGGGCGTACTACCAACTCTGACTTCCCCACAACGGCACGACGACGCAACCAAGGAGCATCGAGATGCACAAACTCACCGATACCGATCGTGATCAATCCCTCGCCGAGAACCCAC
>JAVHVL010000432.1:0-6042 GCA_032160565.1 Pseudonocardiales bacterium
GTCGACGACCGTGGCCGTCACCAGCTCACCGGCGACGGCGCCCTCGGGCACGCCCGCGATGGTCGTCGTCCCGTCGGCGTCGGGGTCCTGGTGCGCGGCGTGGCCGAGCCAGACGCCGGCGCCCTCCTCCGCCGAGAGGTCCTCGGTCAGCAGCACCTCGACGCGGTCGCCGATCCGCTCCTCGGCCCGCTGCGCGGTGAGCTCCTCGACGAGGTCGGTGATCCGCCGGACGCGCGCGTCGATCTCCGCCTGGTCGTGCTTGCCGGGCAGGCGCATCGCCTCGGTGCCCTCCTCGTCGGAGTAGCCGAAGACACCGATGAGGTCCAGGCGCGCCTCGATGAGGAAGCGCTCCAGCTCGGCCACGTCCTCCTCCGTCTCGCCGGGGAAGCCGACGATGACGTTGCTGCGGGCGCCTGCGTCAGGGACGCGTTCGCGCACCCGCTGCAGGATGTCCAGGAACGACTCCGTCGAGCCGAAGCGCTTCATCCGCCGCAGGACGGCCGGGCTGGCGTGCTGGAAGGACAGGTCGAAGTACGGTGCCACCCCCGGCGTGGTGGCGATGGCCTCCAGCAGCGACGGACGCAGCTCGGCCGGCTGCAGGTACGACACCCGGATGCGGTCCACGCCGTCTACGGCGGCCAGCCGCGGTAGAAGCTGCTCCAGCGCGCGCAGGTCGCTGAGGTCCTTGCCGTAGGACGTCGAGTTCTCGCTGACGAGGACGAGCTCGCGGGCGCCCGTCGAGGCCAACCATTGCGCCTCGGCCAGCACCTCCGCGGGCGGCCTCGAGACGAACGAGCCGCGGAAGGAGGGGATGGCGCAGAACGTGCAGCGCCGGTCGCAGCCCGAGGCGAGCTTGAGGTACGCGACCGGGGAGTTGTCCAGCCGCGTGCGTGCCACTCCGGACGGCAGCCAGGCGTGCCCGGGCAGGGCGAGCTCGGCGACGGCGGCCGGACGCTGCGCCGGAGCGACCGGCAGCAGGGTGCGGCGGTCGCGCGGGGTGTGCGCCTCGACCGTGCGGCCGGCGGCGATGTCGTCCAGCCGCGCCGCGATGTCGGCGTAGGAGTCGAAGCCGAGGACGGCGTTCGCCTCGGGCAGGGAGGCGGCCAGCTCGTCGCCGTAGCGCTCGGCGAGGCAACCCACCGCGACGACCTTCTTGCCCGTGTCGGCCGCGGCGAGCACGGTGTCGATCGAGTCCTTCTTGGCCGAGTCGATGAAGCCGCAGGTATTGATCACCACGATGTCCGCGTCGGCACCATCGGTGAGGGTCCAGCCGCCCGCGCCCAGCCGGCCGGCGAGCTCTTCGGAATCCACCTCGTTGCGCGCACAGCCGAGCGTGACGAGTGAGACTGTGCGGGAGGTTGGCGACACGTGAGCAGGCTACCTGCGCGGGACGCCCCGGCGATTGCGGTACACAGCGGGCGCTATACGCCCGTCGGGTACCGGAATCGGACCGGATAACGTTCGGATCATGCCGAACGACGATGTGCTGGTCCGCCGCGCCCGCACCCCGGACGTGCCGGCCATCAAGGCCATCGTCGACATCTACGCCGGCTCCGGCCGCCACCTGCTGGCCAAGGACCTGGTCACCCTCTATGAGGACGTGCAGGACTTCCTCGTCGCCGAGGTGATGGGCGACGTCGTCGGCTGCGGGGCATTGCACGTGCTGTGGGCCGACCTCGGCGAGGTACGCACCCTCGCCGTACACCCGGACCGCGCCGGGCGCCGGATCGGTGCGGCGCTCCTCACCGAGCTGATCGCCACCGCACGCGGCCTCGGACTGACCCGGCTGTTCGCGCTGACGTTCCACACCGGCTTCTTCGCCGGGCACGGGTTCCGCGAGATCGACGGGACACCGGTCGACCCCGACACCTACTCCGCGCTGCGCCAGTCCTACGACCCTGGCGTCGCCGAGTTCCTGGGGCTCGAATACGTCAAGCCGAACACCCTGGGCAACACCCGCATGCTGCTCAACCTGTGACGCCACGCCGACCGCTCGATCCCCGGCGCCACGCCCGCTGCTATCCCCGGCGCCACGCCGATGCCCAAATCCCGCGCGCCTCACCCGTCACAACCGTTTCGCGAGCTAGCGTCATCGCACGGAGGTGATTGTCGTGACCACTGCAGATCGGGTCGACCCGGTTGGCTACCGCACCTGGGCGCCGACCGTTGTCGCCGACGACGAATACGTCGGCCGGCACTGTCGACCGGGCGGGAGGAAGTTCTCGCTGCATCGGATGTGCTATACAGCGCGGCACCTCCCCCGAAGTCGCTGACCCCGCGTACGAAGGCGCCCGGTGCGAGTTCGCACCGGGCGCCTTCGTGTGTGCTTCGTAGATAGGTGGTCAGACCGCGTCGGCGTCCACCGGCTCGTCCTCTTCGGGCACGATCAGGTCGTCGACGGTGCCACCGTTGCGCAGCGTATAGAGCAGCCCGGCGAGCTCATCCGGTACGACCAGCACCTCGCGCGCCTTCGACCCCTCGGACGGCCCGACGATGCCCCGGGACTCCATCAGGTCCATCAGCCGCCCCGCCTTGGCGAAGCCCACCCGGAGCTTGCGCTGAAGCATGGACGTCGAGCCGAACTGCGTGGAGACGACCAGCTCGACCGCGGAAAGGAACAGGTCGAGGTCGTCGCCGATGTCCTCGTCGATCTCCTTCTTCGCCGCCTGCGGCGCGGTGACGTCGTCGCGGTACACCGGCTGCAACTGCGCCTTGCAGTGGTCGACGATGCCGTGGATCTCCGCATCGGTGACGAACGCGCCCTGCAGCCGGGCCGGCTTGGACGCCCCCATCGGCAGGAACAGCGCGTCGCCCTTGCCGAGCAGCTTCTCCGCACCGGGCTGGTCGAGGATGACCCGCGAGTCGGCGAGCGAGGACGTCTTGAAGCCCAGCCGCGACGGCACGTTGGCCTTGATCAGCCCGGTGACGACGTCCACGGACGGCCGCTGCGTGGCGATCACGAGGTGGATGCCGGCGGCGCGGGCCAGCTGGGTGATCCGCACGATCGAGTCCTCGACGTCGCGCGGGGCCACCATCATCAGGTCGGAGAGCTCGTCCACGATCACGAGCAGGTACGGGTACGCGCTGTAGACGCGCTCCGAGCCGGGCGGTGCGACGAGCTCACCGCTCTGCACCTTGCGGTTGAAGTCGTCGATGTGGCGCACCCCGGAGGACTCCATGTCCTCGTAGCGCATTTCCATCTCGCGGACGACCCACTGAAGCGCGTCGGCCGCCTTCTTCGGGTTGGTGATGACCGGGGTGACGAGGTGCGGGATCCCTTGGTACGCCGCGAACTCCACGCGCTTCGGATCGATCAGCACCATCCGCACCTGATCCGGCGTGGCCCGCGTGAGCACGGACAGGATCAGCGTGTTGATGCAGCTTGACTTGCCCGCGCCCGTGGCGCCGGCCACGAGCAGGTGCGGCATCTTCGTCAGGTTGGCGACGATGAAGCCGCCCTCGACGTCCTTGCCGAGCGCCACCAGCATCGGGTGGTGGTCGCGCTGCGCGATCGGCGAGCGCAGCACGTCGCCGAGCATCACGATCTCCGGGTCGGCGTTCGGGATCTCCACGCCGACCGCGCTCTTGCCTGGGATCGGGCTGAGGATGCGAACCTCCGCGCTCTTGACGGCGTAGGCGATGTTGCGCGTCAGGTTGGTGATCCGCTCCACCTTCACGCCGGGGCCAAGCTCGACCTCGTACCTGGTGACCGTGGGGCCGCGGCTGAAGCCGGTGACCGCGCAGTCCACGTCGAACTCGGCGAACACCTGCTGCAGCGCGGCGATGACCTCGTCGTTGGCCTTGGTGTGCTCGAGGTGCGGCGACCCGTGCGCGAGATCCTTCAGCGACGGCAGGGTGTACATGCCCGCGCCGTTGCTCAATTCCAGCTGGACCGGCCGGGTGATGGGCGGTAGGTCGGGCTCGACAGCTTTCGCCGCCCGGGGCTTGCGCGGCTTAGGTACGCGAGCGGCGAGCTCCGCCTCGGTCTCCGCCATCTGCTGCTCCGCACTCGGGAGCTCGGACGTGAGCGCATCGGGATCGGCCGCTGCCGCCGCCTTGCGCCGCTGCCTGCGCGTCGGCTGCGCGGCCTCCTCGACATCGTCGTCCGCCTCGCCTGCGAACAGCTGCCCGACGTACTCGGTGAGTGCGCTGATCGGCGTGGCGGTGACGACCAGTACCCCGAACGCCCCGACGACCAGTAGCAGCGGGACCGCGATCGCCGCCGACAGGCCGCTGGACAGCGGGCCGGCGACGGCCGTACCGAGCAGGCCGCCGGCGTGCGCGCGCCCGTGCGAGTTGTGCGGGGAGCCGGCCCACAGGTCGAACAGGCCGAGCACCGACAACGTCACCGCGGTCGACCCGACAAGCACCCGCCCGCGAGACTCCGGCTCCGCGAGGTTCCGCAGCAGGTGCGCCCCCACGCCGACCAGCACGAGTGGCAGCAGGACCGCGCCGTTGCCGATCAGCGCGCGACAGGCCGTCGTGATCACCCGCCCCACTGGTCCGGCGGCGGCGAACCACACGGCCACCGCGGTGATGAGGCCGAAGGCGAGCACGCCCAGCGCGGCGCCGTCACGGCGGTGCTCGGGATCGAGGTCGCGGGCGGTCGCGGCGTTACGGCCGGCCGCGCGCGCGATGCCGCCGACGAGCCGGGCGATGCCACGCCAGATCGCGGCGATCGCGCGGCCGAGCGCGATCAGCGGCGCGAAGACGCGGGGAGCGCGATTCGGCCGGCCCCGGCGACGCTTCGGCGCGGCCTTGCGGACGGGCGGACGGGTGCGAGTTCCGGATACTCCTGCCACTGGGCAACCCTAACGCTGCGCTCGACGGTTACCGGGGATCTCCGGGCGGTGTCGGCGGCCGAAACCCCGTCCGCCCGCCAGCCTCCTCGCACACCCCCGGGTGACGGATCCCCATGATCAGAGACGGGATATTCGCCGTCACTCGACGCGCTGATCCGTCACTCGACGCGCTGATCCGTCACTCGACGCGGTGCGGTCAGAGGCCGGCGGCGGCCAGGTCTTCGCGCAGGTGGCTGAGCTCGTGGTCGGTGGCGTCGACCAGCGGCAGGCGGACCGGCCCGACGTCAAGGCCGCGCAGCCGCAGCCCGGCCTTGACCAGGATCGTGCCCTGGGTGCGGAAGATGCCGGTGTAGATGGGTAGCAGCTGCCGGTTCAGCCTGGTCGCCTCCGCGACGTCGCCCCGCTCGAAGGCCTCGATCATCGCCTTGGTGCCCCGGCCGGAGAAGTGCGTGGACGTGCCGACCACGCCGGAGCCCCCGACCGCGAGCAGCGGCAGGGTGATCGCGTCGTCACCCGAGTAATAGACGAGCGCGGTCTCGGCGAGCACGCGGGAGCTTGCCGCCAGATCGCCCTTCGCATCCTTCACGCCGATGATCCGTTCGTGCTCGGCGAGCGCCAGGAACGTCTCGGTCTGGATCGGTACGCCGGCGCGCCCCGGGATGTCGTAGAGCAGTACCGGCAGTTCGGTGGCGTCGGCGACGACCCGGAAGTGCGCGAGCACGCCGGCCTGCGGCGGCTTGGAGTAGTACGGCGTGACGACGAGCAACCCGTCGGCTCCGGCCTTCGCCGCCTGCTCCGCAAGGTGGACGGTGTGCACCGTGTCGAAGGTGCCCACCCCGGCAACGACGTGCGCACGGTCGCCGACGGCATCGACGACCGCCCGCACCAGCTCCGCCTTCTCGGCGTCGGTGGTGGTGGGTGACTCCCCCGTGGTGCCATTGACGATGAGGCCGTCGTTGCCCTGCTCGTCCACCAGGTACGTGGCGAGTTCGGTCGCCCTGTCGACGTCGAGTTCCCCGCTGACGCCGAACGGCGTGACCATCGCGGTGAGCAGCCGCCCGAACGGGTGGCGCGGATCGGAGTCGCGCGACATACGCACAAACTACCGGCAGCCACGACCGGATAGGCGCTTCGGGGCCGCATTCCTCATGGCAGCAGCACGACCTTGCCGCTCGTGGCTCGGCTCTCCAGCGCCGCGTGTGCCCGCGCCGCGGCGGCGAGCGGGAAGGGCTGCAGCGCG
>JAVHVL010000484.1:0-4709 GCA_032160565.1 Pseudonocardiales bacterium
CCGCGACCGCGCCGTTCATCGCGACCCTGCCCGCGGTCGCGACGTCGACGTCGAGGGAGGTGACTGCCTCCCCGGACAGCCGGACGGAGCTCGTCGCCGGCGCCAGCTCGAGGTAGGGGGTGTCGAAGCGGATTGGCACCGCGCCGGGGAACAGCAGGACGGACTGGGTCGGTACGCGTGCCCCCACGACCGTCGCCCGTCCGGCGGCCTGCAGCAGCCGCAGCCGGGTGCGCACGGCCGTCGTAGCCAGCCGCCACGAGCCGCCGCGCTGCACCACGGCGACCTGATCGGAGATCAGCTGCGTGCCGTTGCCGAACTCCAGGCGATAGCGGACGTCCACCGTGGCGTGGCTGCCGTGGCGGTCCGTCGACACCACGTGGAAGTCGCGGATCGGCGCGATCTTCTGCTGGTCGCGCAGCACCGTGGAGGTGAGCAGCGACGTGCTCCCGGACGGTGGATCACCGAAGCCGAGCGCGGCCGGTGCGTTGGAGCGGGCCAGCGCCGCGAAGTAGCCCTTGACCGCGCCGTCCGGACCGGCCGTCTCCTGGTAACGAACGTAGGCGTACGTGCTGCCGAGGATGACCGCGACGAGCGAGAGCGCCACGGCGAACCAGTACCGGCCACGGCGGCGACCCGGAGCTGCGGCTGTCATCAGTCCACCTGGCGCCGGCCGGAGAAGGCCCGTCCGAGGGTCACCTCGTCCGCGTACTCGAGGTCGCCCCCCACCGGCAGCCCGCTGGCCAGCCGGCTGACCATCAGCCCCATGGGCCTGATCATCCGGGCCAGGTAGGTGGCCGTCGCCTCACCCTCGAGGTTCGGGTCGGTGGCGAGGATCAGCTCGGTGACGACGCCGTCGCTGAGCCGGGTGAGCAGTTCGCGAATGCGCAGGTCGTCGGGGCCGACGCCGTCGATCGGGCTGATCGCGCCGCCCAGCACGTGGTAGCGGCCGCGGAACTCGCGGGTGCGCTCCACCGCGACGACGTCCTTCGGCTCCTCCACGACGCAGATCACCGTCGGGTCGCGGCGGTCATCGGTGCAGATGCGGCACTGGTCGGCCTCGGCGACGTTGCCGCAGATCGTGCAGAACCGCACCTCGTTCTTCACCCGGATCAGGGTGGCGGCCAGCCGCTCGACGTCAAGCTGCTCGGCGGCGAGCAGATGGAAGGCGATGCGCTGCGCGCTCTTGGGGCCGACGCCGGGTAGCCGCCCGAGCTCGTCGATCAGGTCCTGGACCGCGCCTTCGTACATCAGCGGCCGGTACTCACAGGCCGGGGATGCCGAGTCCGCCGAGGCCGGCGCCGCCGCCGAGCGGCCCCATCTTCTCGGTGGCCAGCTCCCCGACCGCGCGGCTGGCGTCACGGACCGCGGCGACGACGAGATCCTGCAGCGTCTCCACGTCCTCCGGGTCGACGGCGCGCGGGTCGATCGTCAGCGCCGTCAGCTCGCCGGAGCCGAGCATGGTGGCCGTGACCAGCCCACCGCCGGCCGTGCCCGAGACCTCGGTGACGGCCAGTTCGGCCTGCGCCGCCTCCAGCTGCTGCTGCATCTTCTGCGCCTGCTTCATCAGCTGCTGCATGTTCGGCTGACCGCCGAATCCACCGCCACGCCCACCCACGCCGTACTCCTTCTTCGAGAGGCTCCACACTAGCCGCCGGGCCGGTGCGCACGCCCCAGGAACACGATGTGCGAGGGTGGCGGGCATGCGTCGTGCCGTCGCCCTCTTCGCTGCGCTCGTGCTGCTGCTCACCGGCTGCAGCTCGACCCGTGCCGGGACGGGCGGGACAGTCGCCGCGCCGTCGGTCTCCTCGGTGACCACGCCCGCCCCCAGCACGTCGGCCTCGGCGTCCGCCATGCCTTCCCGCACCAAGTCCACGTCGGTGCGGCGCACGACGTCCGCGCCGCCGCCGACCAGGACAGCGGCGCCCGGCACGCCGGTGGCGACGGTGCCTTCGCTGCCTGCGGTGTCGTTCCCGCCGGGGACCGGGCCGGTCGTGGCGCTGAACCCCGGGCACAACGGCGGTAACGCCTCGCATCCGGCGGAGATCAACCGTCAGGTGCCCGCCGGCTTCGGCGAGTACAAGGCCTGCGACACCACAGGTACGGAGACGAACGCGGGCTACTCCGAGCACGCTTTCAACTGGGACGTCACGCTCCGGGTGCGGACGATCCTGCAGGCGCACGGGGTGCGCGTGATCCTGACCCGGCCGAACGACTCCGGCGTCGGGCCGTGCGTCGACCAGCGGGCCGCGATCGGCAACCAGGCAGGGGTGGTGGCGGTGGTCTCGATCCATTCCGACGGCGCCGCGCCCGACGGGCACGGCTTTCACGTCTGCTACGCCAGCCGCCCGCCCGCCGGGGCGCAGGTGGACGCGAAGTCACGGGCGCTGAGCACGGCGGTGCACGACGCGCTCGTCCGCTCGTCCGGGCTCGTCCCGTCGACCTACCTGGGCTCGAACGGCTACTTTCCCCGCTCCGACCTGGCCGGGCTGAACCTCGCGACCGTGCCTGCGACGTTCCTGGAGCTGGGCAACATGCGCAACGCCGGCGACGCGGCGCTGCTGACGTCCGCCGCGGGGCGGCAGCGGATCGCGACGGCGGTGGCTGCCGGCGTCCTCAGTTACGTGGGGCGGTGAGCGTGGACTCCGAGTCAGGCTCCGACTCCGACTCCGACTCCGGATCCGACTCCGACTCCGGATCCGAGTTCGCCGACCGGCCGGGCGCCGCGCTGGTGTTCGGTGCCGGCGGCGGGCTCGGCGCGGCCATCGCGGCGCTGCTCGCGCATCGGGGCAGCCGGCTGGCGCTCACCTACCGCAGCGCGTCCTCACCGCGGATCTCGGAGCTGCTGGCGCGCAAGGAGACCCGTGCCTACCAGCTGGACCTCGGCGATGCGGAGGCCTGCGCCCGGGTCGTCGGCGAGGTGAATGCGGACTTCGGCGCCGTCCACACGTTGGTCTACGCCGCCGGCCCGCACGTCCCGATGCGGCATCTGAGCCGGGTGGCGCCCGCGGCGTTCCGGGATCAGCTCGTCGGCGACGCCGCCGCGTTCTTCAACGCCGTCGCGCCGGCGCTGCCGCTGCTGCGCGAGAGCGGCGGCAGCATCGTGGCCGTGACGACCGCGGCCACCGCGCGGTTCCCGGTGCGCGACGGGCTGTCGTCGGCGCCGAAGGCCGCGATCGAGGCGCTGATCCGCGGGCTGGCCGCGGAGGAGGGGCGCTTCGGCGTCCGGGCGAACTGCGTCGGCCCCGGGATGCTCACCGACGGCATGGCCGAGCGGCTCATCTCCTCAGGCGACCTGGACGAGCGGGCCCTGGCGGTGGCACGGGGCAACATCCCGCTGCGGCGGTTCGGGACGGCGGCCGACATCGCCGAGGCGGTCTGCTTCCTCGCGTCCGACCGCGCCGGGTTCGTGACCGGGCAGAAGCTGGACGTCGACGGCGGCTACGGGGTGTAGCCGCTGCTCGATGGAGCGGAGCTAGGACTCGAGGGGCGAAGCTAGGACTCGAGGGGGCGACGCTAGGACTCGACCGGGCGGGCGCCGAGCTGATCCTGCAGCAGCCGCAGCGCCTCCGTCTCGGGGTCCACTGCCGCAGCGCGCGCGGCGGGGGTGTCCGACTCGGTGTCGTCGCGGGGGTCGGGCTCGAGCTGGGGTTCGCCCTCTCGCGGGGCCGTCGGGCGGGCGGCGGCGGCCGGGGTCTCCGCGCTTGCGGGGGCGGCGCCACCGGCCTCCACCTCGATGCGCCACGACCCGCCGACGGCCTTGGTCAGGGCCGCGCGCAGCACGGAGGTGTTGCTGTCCTCGGCGATCATCCTGGCGAGCGCGCTAGGGGCGGCCAGGGTGATCACCTCGCCGGCGGCGCCGGAGATCTGCGCGTTGTCGAGCAGGGCGCGGGTGCGGCGGCTGGACTGCTTGACGATGTCCAGGATCTCGGGCCAGAGCCGTCGCAGCGCCGCCGCATCCAACTGTCCCGGGGCGGCGGGCGGCGCAGGCGCGGGCTCGGGCGTTGCAGGGGGTGGCGTCGGCGTCGGCGCTGTGGGGGACGGTGTCGGCGTCGGCGCTGCGGAGGCCGGTGTCGGCGTCGGCGCTGTGCGGGGCGGCGTCTGCGCGCGGGCCGGAGTCGGCGCGGGCTGCTCGGGTTGTGCAGCGCGTTGCGGCGTCGGCGGGGCAGCCGGCGCCCCGTCGGCGGCCAGGGCGGGAGTCGCGGCGGAGTTTCGGCGTTCCAGCCGCTCGAGGCGCTGCAGCAGCGCGGCGGAGTCGGTGGCCGCATCGGGCAGCTGCATGCGCGCGCACAACAGCTCCAGGACCAGCCGGGGCGAGGTGGTGCCACGCATCTCGATCAGCGCGGTGTGCACGATCTCGGCGTAGCGGGTGAGGGTTCCGCCGCCGAGGCGCATCGCCTGGTCGACCATCCCGGTCAGCTCGTCCTCCGGCGCGTCGATCAGCCCGCGCGCCGCGGCGTCGGGCACCGCATCGATCAGAATGAGGTCGCGGAAGCGATCCAGCAGGTCCGCGGCGAAGCGGCGCGGATCGTGGCCGGCCTCCACCACCTGGTTGACCGTGCCGTACACCGACGCGGCGTCACCCGCGGCGAGGGCATCGACCATGCCGTCGAGCAGCGCGCTGTCGGTGACGCCGAGCAATGCGACGGCGCGCGCGTACGTGACGCCCTCTGTACCGGCGCCGGCGAGCAGCTGGTCGAGGATCGACAGCG
>JAVHVL010000543.1:0-3473 GCA_032160565.1 Pseudonocardiales bacterium
GCACCAGCCACCAGTCGAGGCAACGACCGGCTGTCCGGCGGGTCGGGCAACGACGTCATGTTCGGTCAGGACGGCGACGACGCGATCTCCGGAGGCGGCGGCGACGACTACCTGGAGGGCAACGGCGGGGCCGACGCGATCCGCGGCGACCTGCTGCTCGTGGACACCTCCGCGCCCGACCCCGGCATCAGCGTGCTGAGCACGCCCGTGCCGGAGACCACCCTGCCGGCGTTCACGGCGGCCGCCCCGGGCTGGCCGGCCGATGCCGACCCGTCCGCGACAGGTGACGTCGGAACCGGTGCGACACCGGCCGGCCAGGACGACATCCTGGGCGGCAGTTCGATCCCGGGCTTCCGCGACACCGGCGACAGCATCGAAGGCGACGGGCAGGCGGACTTCGTGCTGGGCGACAACGGCACGCTGGCGCGCGACAGCGCCGGTGTTCCGGGCAGCCTGACGAACGCCGTATACGCGACGCGTTACCCGACCGGCCACGTACCCGCGAACGCGGTGATCGTCCGGCATCACGACCAGGCCGTGAACATCAAGTACGGCACGGCGTTCCCGTCCACGCGGTTCTGCACCCAACCGGGTGGCGCCGCACCGGCGGGTACCTGCGAGGTCACCGGTGCGTTCGGCAACGATCGGATCTTCGGCGACGCCGGCGACGACACGTTGTGGGCGCAGGACGGCGACGACTACCTGCGCGGCGGTGCGGACAACGACGACCTGTACGGCGAAACCGGCAACGACCGGATGTACGGCGACGCCGGCTCGGACGCCATGCTCGGCGACCGCGGCGGCATCGTGGACACGTACCTCAACGGCACGCCCGGCGGGCAGTCCACCGACAGCCGGCTGGCCACCTTCAACGTCACGATGAGCGCGCCTCCGGCGATCAACTACACCGGCTTCGTCGCCGGCACCGTGGATCGCCGGGTCGACCTGATGCACGACATCGACGGCGCCGCCTTCGTGGGCAGCGGCACGGCGAACAAGATGCCGCTGGACGGCGCGGTGTACGGCGGCGACGACGTGATGCGGGGCGGCACCGGGCGCGATGCGCTGCACGGCGGTGTCGGTGACGACGTGATGAACGGCGACAGCGGTGGCGACACGCTGTTCGGCGACGACGGTGGCGACGTCATGTGGGGCGGCCGCGGCTGCGACCCGACCGACGGCGAGGACGTCGTGCCGGCCGGCCAGAGCTGCACCTTCCCGAACGACGCCACGCAGGAGGGCACCCCGGGGGCCTTCGGCAACACGCGCGACGCGCTGCTCACCACGCCGGGCACTGCTACCCCGTTCACCCTGAAGGACGGCAGCGTCGACTACCTCTTCGGCGGTCACGGCGGCACGTCGACGGCCAGCCTGCAGGGCGCGAACGGTGCCGACCTGATCGACTGGCGGCCGCGGGGGAGCACGGCGACACCCGGGACGACCTGCGCCACCGGGGCGTGGCCGGCGACTGCCGGCGCCGCCACCGTCGACCCGTGCTCCTGGTTCGTGAACACCAACCTCGACGACGACTCCACGTCGGCGAACCCGGCGACCGACCCCAAGGTGCAGAACAACCAGCACCACCAGGGCATCGACTGGCAGTACGGCGGTTGGGACCGCGACGTGCTGCAGGCCGACGTGGCGGACAACGGCCCGAACCCGGGCGACCGGCTGCTCGACTGGGCCGGCGCGTACAACCTGTACACCCATTGCAACGCCGCCTACGGCGGGTTCAACGACGTCCGGCAGCTGAGCCCCAGTGAGCAGAGCTTCATGCAGAAGTGGGCGTTCTCGGTGGGTGCCGGCCAGCTCGGCACCAGCGACATCACCACCAGCGGCACGTCCGCCTATGACGAACTGGCGCTCGTCTACACCAGTGACGTCAAGGACAACACCGGCAAGGCGTACCCGAGCACGCCGGGCCACTTCGACAACCCGAATGCGTGCGGCCTGTGACCCGCCGTCCGGCGAGGGGCCGCGCCCCGGCGTCGTCCCGGCGTCGTCCCGGAGTCATGGCGTCGTCCCGCCGTCCCGGCGTCATGGCGCCGTCCCGGCGTCCCGGAGCCATGGCGTCGCGGCGGGCGCGCCGGACGCGTGCCGTCACGCTCGTCGTCGTGCTCGCGTTGTTCATGGCGATCGCGGTGGGGTTGTCGGCGGCCAGCCTGGCGTCCGGTCACTGAGCTGGGCGAGCAGGTCCCGCACCATGTGCATCGCCACGACCACGGCGCGGTTGCGCACGTCCGACCGCGACCCCGGCAGCAGCACCTTGCGGGCCACCGAGGTACCCGGCCCCGACGCGCACAGGTGCACCAGCCCGACCGGCTTCTCGGCCGTGCCGCCGCCCGGGCCGGCCACTCCGGTGATGCCGACCGAGATGTCCGCGCCGAACCGGCCGCGGGCACCGGCGGCCATCGCCTCGGCCACCTCGGCGCTCACCGCGCCCACGCTCTCGATCAGCGCCGCCGGAACGCCCAGCAGCTCCTCCTTGGCGGAGTTGGCGTAGGACACCACGCCGCCCAGCACGTACGCCGACGAGCCGGGGCGCTCGGTGAGCCGCGCGGCGAGCAGGCCGGCCGTGCACGACTCCGCGGTGGCGATGCTGAGCCCGCGGGCGAGCAGCTCCTCCGCCACCAGCTCGTCGATCGTCCGCCCGTCCACGGAGAACACGGTTGCCGGGTACGCCGCGAGGAGAGCCGCCTCCAGCTCGTCGTAGGCGGGCTGGGCGGCCGGGCCGTAGCGGGTGACGATCTCCAGCTCACCGCTGCGCAGGCAGGTGGTGATCTCCAGCCCGTCCAGCTTGGCGCTGTTGTCCCGCAGCGTGGCCGCCAGCTCGGACTCCGGCGTGCCCCATAGCCGGATCGTCCGCTGCCGCAGCTCCGCCCGGCCGGCGAGCGCCGCCACCACCGCCGGAGCCGCCAGGACCGCCGGCCACATGCCCTGCAGCTCTCGCGGCGGCCCCGGCAGCACCACGACGGGTGGGCCGGTGCGCCCGTCCGCCACCGGCACCACCAGCCCCGGTGCGGTCCCCACCGGCGCGAGGACTGCGGCGCCGACCGGGACCAGCGCCTGCTTGCGCGTGCCGGCCGCCGTCGCCGCCGGGTCCATCCGCCAGCCACGGTTGGCGGAGAGCTCCCGGACGATGGCCTCGATCCGCGCCTCGATCGCGGTGTCCAGCTCCAGTGGACGGCCCTGGAACGCCGCGACGACCTCGGCGGTGAGGTCGTCCGCGGTCGGGCCCAGGCCGCCCGAGGTGAGGATCAGGTCGACTCCGGTGCCGGCCAGGAACTGCAGCGAGGCGTGCAGGTCGTCGGGGCGGTCGCCCACCACGATCACCTGCGCCACGTCGACGCCGATGACGCGCAGCTGCTCGGCCAGCCACGGGCCGTTGCGGTCGGACACCCGCCCGGTGAGCACCTCGGTCCCGGTGACGACGATGCCCGCGCGAGTGCCCATCCTCCGCATCCTAGGCAGCC
>JAVHVL010000571.1:0-4512 GCA_032160565.1 Pseudonocardiales bacterium
GGCTGTCGAAGATCTCCTTGAGCGGGACGTCCTTGCCCATCACCGACGCGGGCATCGCCTTGGTGATGCGGTCCCCCATCGCGAAGGGGTACCCGAGGATCCGGGAGGAGTCCTTGACCGCCTGCTTGGCCTTGATCGTGCCGTAGGTGACGATCTGGCTCACCCGGTCGTCGCCGTACTTCTCGGTGACGTAGCGGATCACCTCGCCGCGCCGCCGCTCGTCGAAGTCGATGTCGAAGTCCGGCATCGAGATTCGCTCCGGGTTGAGGAACCGCTCGAAGAGCAGGCCGTGGACCAGCGGGTCCAGGTCGGTGATGCGCATCGCGTACGCCGCGATCGAGCCCGCACCCGACCCGCGCCCCGGCCCCACCCTGATGCCGTTGTCCTTGGCCCAGTTGATGAAGTCGGCCACGACGAGGAAGTAGCCCGGGAACCCCATCTGCGTGATGACGCCGACCTCGAAGTCCGCCTGCCGGCGTACCGCCTCGGAGACGCCCTCGGGGTAGCGCCGCGCCAGTCCGGCCTCGACCTCCTTGCGGAACCAGGTCTGCTCGGACTCGCCGTCGGGGATCGGGAAGCGTGGCATGTACGTGCCGCTGCCCTCGGTGAAGCCGACCTCGCACCGCTCGGCGATCAGCAGCGTGTTGTCGCAGGCCTCGCGGAGCTCGTACTTGTCGGCCCACAGCGAGCGCATCTCGGCCGGCGACTTGAGGTAGAAGTCGCGCGCGTCGAACTTGAACCGGTTGGGGTCGGCCATGGTCTTGCCCGACTGGACGCACAGCAGCACCTCGTGCGTGTCGGCGTCCTCGGCGTGGGTGTAGTGCAGGTCGTTCGTGGCGATCATCGGCAGCTGCAGGTCGCGACCCAGCCGGAGGAGATCCCCGTGGACGCGGGTCTCGATGCCCAGGCCGTGGTCCATCAGTTCGAGGAAGAAGTTGCCGGCGCCGAAGATGTCGCGGAACTCCGCCGCGCTGGCCCGCGCCTTCTCGTAGTTGCCGATCCGCAGCCAGGTCTGGATCTCCCCGGACGGGCAACCCGTGGTGGCGATGAGGCCGGACGCGTACTGCGAGAGCAGCTCCCGGTCGGCGCGCGGCTTGTAGAAGAACCCCTCGAGCGAGGACCGTGAGGACAGCCGGAACAGGTTGTGCATGCCGGCGGTGTTCTCGGCCAGCAGCGTCATGTGGGTGAAGGCGCCTCCGCCGGACACGTCGTCCTCACCACCGCCGGCCCACCGCACCCGGGTGCGGTCGTAGCGGGACGTGTTCGGGGTGAGGTAGGCCTCCATGCCGATGATCGGCTTGACGCCGGCGGCCGTGGCCTTGCGGTAGAAGTCGTACGCGCCGAAGACGTTGCCGTGGTCGGTCATCGCCAGGGCCGGCATCCCCATGCGGGCGGTCTCCTGGAACAGCTCGGTCAACCGGGCGGCGCCGTCGAGCATCGAGTACTCGGTGTGCACGTGCAGGTGCACGAAGGAGTCGGTGTCGCCAGCTGCCACGGTGGTTCCGGCCCCTTTCCAGGTGTTCGTCGCGTCGACCGGAGTGCGTCGCCCGCCGTCGATGATTCTCACACCCCGCACCGACACCGCTCGGCGTGTCGGCCGCGCGTGTCTCTCGATGTCGGCTGGAGGGTGTCGGCTGGAGGGTGTCGGCCGGAGGGTGTCGGCTGGAGGTCAGGCGCGAATCGTGACAGTTGCGCCGATCTGCCCCCAGCCGTAGAGGAACTTCATGGCTGCCAGGGGCATGTGGATGCAGCCGTGCGACCCCGCGGTGCGGTAGCGCGCGCTGCCGTACGGGAACGATTGCCAGCTCGAGTCGTGGAAGCCGAACAGCGGCGCGTCGAACGGGATCCAGTACTTGACGGCGTACGTGGCGCCGGTGTTCAGCGTCAGCGTCGTGTCCGTGCTTCGGGCCTGGATCCGGTACGTGCCGGTGGGTGTGGACGTGTCCTGCCCGACCATCCCGGTGGTGATCGAAGAGCTGTAGACGGTGCGGCTGCGGGCGCACATCCAGGCGCGCTGCTTCGCGATACTCACCAGCACCAGCTGCGGTGCGGTGTTGCGCGCACAGGCGTCCGGGGTCGACTTGGGTGTGGGGCCGGGTGTCGGCTCGACGGCGGCCTGCTGAGCCGGCCGGGTCGTGGCGCGCGCCGAACTGGGTGCGGTGGCGCCGTCGCCGGCGATCGCCCGGTGCGCGACCCGGCCCGTGGCACAGCCGACCAGAGCCGACGCGACGAGCACGGCACCCACACCCGCCCACCTGCTCATCTGTCGCACGCCTCCTCGATCGACCGCAACCCGCCACACGTTAGTCGCGGCCGGCAGGTCAACCGCGATGCTCTCGGCGGTTGGCAAGATGGGTGCAGTGGACGCCAAGGAGATCGTCACCGCATTACGGGGCCGGCTGGCCGAGGCGCTGATCGCCGTGGACTTCGACGGGACGCTGGCGCCGATCGTGGCCGACCCCGCGGCGTCGCGCCCTGCGCCCGGGGCGCTCGAGGCCCTGATCGCCCTCGGCGAGGCCGGCGCCCGCCTGGCGGTCGTCACCGGCCGCGACGCAGCTACCGTCGTCCGGCTCGGCGACCTGGCACAGGTACCGGCGCTGCGGGTGGTCGGGCTCTACGGCGCCGAGACGTGGACGGCCGGCGAGTTGACGACGCCGGACGTCCCGGAATCGGTGGAGCTGCTCCGCGACCGGCTGCCGGAGCTCGTCGCCGGGCATGCCTCCGATCCTGGCGTGTGGGTGGAGGACAAGCGGCTGTCGCTCGTCGTCCACACCCGCCGGGCTGCCGACCCCGCCGGGGAGCTGGCGCGGCTGGACGGGCCGGTGCGGGAACTCGCTGCCGAACTGGGGCTGGAGGTACACGCCGGGCGCAACGTGCTGGAGGTTCGGCTGCCGGGCTTCGACAAGGGCGCCGTCCTGCTCGCCCTCGTCGCGGAGCTCGACCCGGGGGTCGTGCTGTTCGCCGGGGACGACCTCGGCGACCTGCCGGCGTTCACCGCCGTCCGGGAGCTGCGGGCGCGCGGGCGCGACGCGTGGAGCGTGGCTGCCACGTCCGCGGAGGTCCCGGAGCTGGCCGCCGCGGCAGACGTCTGCGTCGACGGCCCGGCGGGCGTCGTGGCGTTGCTCGCGGCCATCGCGATTGGCGAGCCCAGCGCGACTGCCTGACCCCGTACAGCTGCCTAACCCCGTCCAGCTCCCTGATCCAGCGCGTCCAGCTGCGCCTGGAACCAGGCGGCTGGGGGCAGCCGGACCGCGGCCGCGCGCATCCGGTCCGCACGTTCGGCCCGCTCGGCCGGCGACATGAGCAGCGCGGCGTGCAGCATCTCGGCCGTCGCGGACACGTCGAACGGGTTGACCTGCAGCGCATCCTCGCCGAGGACCTCCGCCGCACCCGTCTCGGCGGAGAGCACCACTGCGGGGTGATGCTCGGACAGCACCAGCCCCTCGAGGACGACGAGGTTCATGCCGTCGCGGACGGAGTTGATGAACAGCACGTCGCTGCGGCGCATGACCGCCAGCGCGCCCGGGTAGTTGTCGATGATCTCCAGGATCAGCGGGTTCCAGTCGTCGGTACCGAACTCGTCGTCGATCTCACCGGCCAGCCGGGCGATCGAGGCGGTGTACTCCCGATACGCGGGCAGGTCCTCGCGCGAGGGGTTGTCGTAGACCGCGTGCACGACCCGGCCCCGCCACTCGGGGTGGGTGCGCAGCAACTCCCGGTAGGCGAGCAGGCCGCGCCAGACGTTCTTCGACGGCTCGGTGCGGTCGACCCGGCCGATCAGCAGCCGGTCCCCGACCGCCTCGGTGATCACCCGCAGCTCGCTCTCGACGTCGCGTCGCGAGGCCAACCTGTGCATCTCGTCGGGGTCCGTGCCGAGCGGGAAGATCGCGACCGCGTCTGCTTCGCGGCCGACGACATGGCGGCAGGTGTCGTCGAACAGGTCGGCCCACCGCTGGGTGTGGAAGCCGATCACGTCGCACGCCAGCAGGCCGTCGACGATCGCGTAGCCGACGTCGTCCGGGAGCATCGCGAAGTAATCGGCCGATATCCACGGGGTGTGCGTGAAGTGCCCGATCCGGACGTCCGGGCGCATGGTGCGCAGCATGCGCGGGGCGAGGAACAGGTGGTAGTCCTGGATCATCACCCGGGCGTTCGGTGCGGCCTCCTCTGCCAGTGCCTGGGCGAAGGCCTGGTTGTAGCGGACGTACGAGGCCCACTGCCGCCGCCACGCAGCATCGAAGATCGGCGCGCGGGGCAGGTCGTAGAGCATGTGCAGGACGAACCAGAGGGTCGAGTTCGCGATACCGGTGTAGGCGTTGCGGAACGTCAGCCCGTCGATCGGCAGCATGCGGACGTCGAAGTCGCCCTGCAGTGCCGCGGCCGCGAACTCGAGCTCCGAGAGCCGGCCACTCGGCGCCTGCCGGGCGAGCCCCCGCTCGCGGTCGTTCATCGCAGCGCAGACCCAGACCGCATCCGGTGTGGCGGCCAGCGCGGTCTGGATGCCGCTGACGA
>JAVHVL010000608.1:0-3532 GCA_032160565.1 Pseudonocardiales bacterium
CCGTGGGGCGCGACCCGGCCAGCACGCTGCACCACGTGCGGCGGCTGGTGGACACCGGTTTCCTCGTCGCGCAGCCGGTGCGCCGGGGCACGCGCGGCTCGCGCGAGATCCCCTACCTGGCCACCCGCAAGTCGTGGCAGCTGGACACACCGGCCAAGGGGCCGGTACTCCTCGAGGCCTTCCTCGAGGAGGTCGCGCTGGCGCCGGCAGCTGAGCTGCAGACATCTCGCCTGGGGCTACGGCTCGCCCCCGACGAGATGGCCGAGTTCGTCGAGCGGCTGGGCGAACTGCTCGACGAGTTCGCGAAGCGCCCCGACGACCCGTCCGCACCGCCCTGGTCGGTGTTCCTGGCGATCCATCCGGACGTCACGCGCGCCCGGGTGGATCAGCGGGCGGCGGTGCCTTCGGTGTAGTCGTCGTCGGACTGCACCCAGCTCATCAGCCCGCGCAGCTTGCGGCCGGTGTCCTCGATCGGGTGCTGCTCGCCCCTGGCACGCAGCGCCTTGAACTCCGGCGCGCCGGCGTCCTGGTCGGCGATGAACCGCTCGGCGAACGCGCCGCTCTGGATGTCGGCGAGGACGGCCTGCATGTTCGCCTTGACGTGCGGGTCGATGACGCGCGGGCCGGAGACGTAGTCGCCGTACTCGGCGGTGTCCGAGACCGACCAGCGCTGCTTGGCGATGCCGCCCTCGTACATCAGGTCGACGATGAGCTTGAGCTCGTGCAGGCACTCGAAGTACGCCACCTCGGGGGCGTAACCGGCCTCGGTGAGCACCTCGAAGCCGTACATCACCAGCTGGGACGCGCCGCCGCACAGCACCGCCTGCTCGCCGAAGAGGTCGGTCTCCGTCTCCTCCGTGAACGTCGTCCTGATCGCGCCGGCGCGCGTGCCGCCGATGCCCTTCGCGTACGACAGCGCGAGCGCGAACGCCTTGCCCGACGCGTCCTGCTCGACGGCTACGAGCACCGGGACGCCCTTGCCGTCGACGAACTGCCGGCGCACGAGGTGACCGGGGCCCTTCGGCGCGACCATCGCGACGTCGACCCCCGCCGGCGGTTTGATGTAGCCGAAGCGGATGTTGAAGCCGTGCCCGAAGAAGATCGCGTCACCGTCCTTCAGGTTCGGCTCGATAGCCTCGGCGTACAGCTTGCGCTGGGCGGGGTCGGGCGCCAGCACCATGATCAGGTCCGCCTCCGCGGACGCCTCCCCCGGCGTGAGCACGCGCAGCCCTTCGTCCTCCGCCTTGGCGCGGCTCTTAGAGCCCTCGGGCAGCCCGACGCGGACGTCGACTCCCGAGTCGCGCAGCGACAGCGCGTGCGCATGCCCCTGGCTGCCGTAGCCGAGCACGGCCACCTTGCGCCCCTGGACGATCGACAGGTCGGCGTCGTCGTCGTAGTAGATCTCAACAGCCATGAGCCGCGTTCCTCTTCCTGAATCAGTTGTGGGTAAGGATGTTTCGCTATGCGAGCTACGCGCTACTCCGTTGGCGCTATGCGAGCTACGCGCCGCGGTCGACGGCACGCAGGGCGGCCTGCGTCATCGAGCGCGACCCGCGCCCCAGCGCCACCATGCCGGACTGCACCATCTCGCGGATGCCGTAGGGCTCAAGCATCTTCAGCATGGCATCGAGCTTGTCGGGGCGACCGGTCAGCTCCACGGTGACCGCCTCGGGGCCTACGTCGGCGACCTTCGCCTTGAACAGCTCCACGATCTGCAGCACGTCGCGCCGGCTCGTCTCATCGGCGCGCACCTTCACCAGCAGGAGTTCGCGCTGGACCGCCTGCTTCTCCTCCAGCTCGACGATCTTGAGGACGTTTACGAGCTTGTTGAGCTGCTTGGTGACCTGCTCCAGCGCGGTGCCCTCCACGCTGACCAGGATCGTGATGCGCGAGACCTCCGCGTGCTCGGTCGGGCCGACGGCGAGTGACTCGATGTTGAAGCCGCGCCTGCTGAACAGTCCGGACACGCGCGCCAGCACACCCGGCTTGTTCTCCACCAGCACCGACAACGTATGCGTACTCATTCCCGTCCTCGCTTCGCTGCCGGCGCCCATGAGCGTCCTCCGTCGATGATGACGTCGGCGATCGCGGCGCAGTGCAGATGGGTGGTGTCGAGCAGCGGTACGGCGGCATCACCGTCGCGGAGCATCAGACCGATCTCGGTGCAGGCGAGGACCACGGCCTCGACGCCGATCGCGACCAGGCGATCGATGATCTCGAGGTAGCTCGTCCGCGACTGCTCGGAGACCACGCCTAGGACAAGCTCGTCGTAGATGACGCGGTGCACGGTCACCCGGTCGGTGTCCTCGGGCAGGACGACCTCCACGCCGTAGCGGTCCAGCCCCGCGGTGTAGAGGTCGCCGGCCATGGTGAAGCCGGTGGCCAGCAGGCCGACCTTCCGGAATCCCACCGCCGAGACGGCCCGGCCGACGACGTCGACGAGATCGATGAACGGGACGTCGATCGCCGCCGTGATCTGGTCAGCCACCAGATGCAGCGTGTTCGAGGCTAGTGCGATCGCTTGGGCGCCGGCTCGCTCCAGGCCGGCCGCGGCCTCGGCGAGCAGCTTGCCCTGCGCGTTCCAGTCACCGGCGCGCTGCAGCCGCTCGATCTCCGCGAAGTCGACCGACCACACGATCAGCGGCGCGCTCGCGTGGCCGCCCACCCGCTGCTGAACCATCTCGTTGAGCAGCCGGTAGTACGCGGCGGTCGATTGCCAGCTCATCCCGCCGAGGAGCCCGACCGGCGTAAGCGCGCTCATTCGTCACCCTCGAATGCGGGGCGGATGTCGCGCGCGGCCTGGATGTCGTCGTTGCTGGCACCGGCGGCCACCATCGGCCACACCATCGCGTCCTTGCCCACGGTGAAGTCGACCACGACCGGCTGGTCGTTGATGGACATCGCCTTCTCGATCGTCTCGTCGACGTCGGCCTTCGCCTCGCAGCGCAGCCCCACGCAGCCGAGGGCGTCGGCCAGCTTCACGAAGTCCGGGATGCGGTGCTTGTGCGTGCCGAGGTCGGTCTGGCTGTACCGCTCGTCATAAAAGAGTGTCTGCCACTGGCGGACCATGCCGAGATTGCCGTTGTTGATCACGGCGACCTTGATCGGCACCCCTTCGATGGCGCACGTCGCGAGCTCCTGATTGGTCATCTGGAAGCATCCGTCGCCGTCGATCGCCCACACCAGCTTGTCCGGACAGGCCACCTTCGCCCCCATCGCCGCGGGAACCGAGTAGCCCATCGTCCCGGCGCCGCCGGAGTTCAGCCACGTGTAGGGGTTCTCATAGCTGATGAATTGAGCGGCCCACATCTGGTGCTGCCCGACACCGGCCGCGAAGATCGTCTCCGGCCCGGCGAGCTTGCCCAGCCGCTCGATGACGTACTGGGGTGCGAGCGTGCCGTCCGGCGGCTCGGCGTACCCCAGCGGATAGGTCTCGCGCCACTGGTCGATCTGGCGCCACCAGGCGGTGAGGTCGGCGCGGTGGTCGGTGGCGTACTCGGCCTCCACCGCCGGGACCAGCTCGAGCAGCACC
>JAVHVL010000618.1:0-6140 GCA_032160565.1 Pseudonocardiales bacterium
ATTGCCGCGGGTGCGCTCGGCGGTCCGCAGCAAGGCCTCATCGGGTCTCGCCGCGAGCAGATCCGTCACGACCTGCTCGACGGCGTCGTCGCTCAGCGCATCGAGAACGATCTTCGTCGCGCCGTCCGCCACGAGTTCTGCCAACGCTGTCTCCACCTGGGATGACCCCTGACCGGGACGGGCGCTGAGGAACCACGCGATGGGCAGCCCGGCCAAGCGCTTCGGCAAGAACCGCAACGCGGCGGCAGTGCCGTTATCGGCCCAGTGCAGATCGTCGAGACACAACACCAGCGGCTCATCCATAGCAGCGCGCTCCAAGAGCGCCTCGATGTCCTGCAGCAGCCAGAACCGCTGCTCCGGCGCGGCATGCTGATCGCTTAAGAGTGTGCGGTCGAAGAGCGGCGGATCGTTCTGGAACAGCGCCTCGAGGAGCGGAGCGAGTTCCACGACGCGATCGAGTGGATCGGCCATGCCGTGGCCGCCGCGAATGCCGAGATCGATCGCGGCGGCGAACGTCTCACGCAGCAGCCGCGTCTTGCCGAAACCGGGTCCACCTTCGAGGACGACCACGGACCCGATCCCCGACCGCAGGCGGGCAAGGCGGGCTAGGACGGTATCGAACTGCCCGTCCCGACCTCGCAACGGCGTGGTGCCGACCATGGCCTGGCCTCGATCTCGTCGCCGCAGCGGCGCGTCCACCGGCCGCCGACCGCGCCAACATATCGAACGCCGCGGTCGCCCACGGAAGAATTCACACGTTCATGTGATGCCAAACCAGACGTCACCGGACACGCTCCATGCGGAGGAGGCTGGAGGCCGGATGAGCAGCGACGTGATCATCGGACCGGACGGGATGCCACGCTGTGCCTGGGCCGGCGCTCGCGATACCGCTTCCGTCCGCTACCACGACGAAGTCTGGGGCACCCGCACCTACGACGAGCCCGCAATGTTCGAGGCGCTCACCCTCGGTGTGTTCCAAGTCGGGCTCAGCTGGTCGATCGTCTTCGGCAAGCGGGACGCGTTCCGAGAGGCATTCCGCGGCTTTGACGTCGCCAAGGTCGCGGCGATGACCCAGCGGGACGTCGACCGGCTCGTACGGGACGCCTCGATCATCCGTAACCGGGCAAAGATCCAGGCCACGGTCGAGAACGCCCGCGCAATGATGTCCGCGTCGCCGAGCCTCGCCGCGCTCGCGAAGTCGTACGAGACCACCCGCAAACGGGCACCGCGTTCCCTCGCCGACCTACCCACCTCGACCCCACAATCGGAGGCGTTCGCGAAGCAGCTGAAGTTGCAGCACTACCGCTTCGTGGGGCCGACGAGTGTCTACGCGTTCATGCAGAACGTGGGCGTGGTCAACGACCACGTCCATGGGTGCTTTCGCGCAACCGACAACCGACTACCCGACCACGATCTCGAGCCGAAGTCCCCCCGGGCCATCGAGTAGATGCGAGACATTCTCGCTCGCGGCAGGATCGTCATCAGCGTCCCGTATCGACCAACCGAATATGGGCGTCGCCCGAGGCGCATGAATGTCCGAGTCAGCCGCCGTCACTCGCTCCCGACAACGACAAAGGTCCGGACGATCGTTTCGAATCCTCGGCACAGGTTCGGCTCGCTCTACGCTTCCGGGGTGCTCCACGGCCGGGATCGCGAGCGGGAACGGATCGGCGTTCTCGTCGACGAGGCGTGGGCCTTCCGTGGCGGCGGGCTCGTCCTGCGTGGGCAGCCTGGCGTCGGCAAGTCCGCCTTGCTCCGCGACGCGGTCAACCGCGCCGAAGGTATGCAGCTCCTGACAACGCAGGGCATGGAGTCGGAATCACCGCTGGCGTTTGCGGCGCTCCAGCGGCTGCTACGACCAGCGATGCGGTATGCGGACGACCTCGCCGGGCCGCAGGCGCGGGCGCTTCGCGCGGCGTTCGGAGAAGAAGCCGAAACGGGCGGCGACCGCTTCCTCGTGTTCCTCGGCGCGTTGAGCCTGCTCGCCGAAGCAGCAGAGCGCGCGCCTGTGCTGTGCGTTATCGACGACGCACATTGGCTCGACGACGCGTCGTCGGCCGCGCTGATGTTCGTCGCCCGCCGGCTCGGTCCGGAGCGGATCGCGCTCTTGTTTGCAGCCCGCGAAGGCGACGTCCGCCGCTTCGACAGCGAAGGCCTTGCCGAACTCGTGATCGGCGGCCTGGACGCACAGGCAGCGGGTGCGCTGCTCGACGAGCAAGCTGGGATGCCAGTGCCTGCCACGGTGCGGGACGCGATGATGCGGCATACCGGCGGCAATCCGCTGGCGTTGGTCGAGTTGCCCTCGGCGCTGTCCACGGCGCAGATGGGCGGCGGTCAGCCGCTTCCCGCGCAGTTGCCGCTCACCGAAGGCGTCCAGCGGGTCTTCCTCGACCGCAGCCGCCATCTCAGCCCGGAGGCCCAGACGTTGCTGCTGGTGGCGGCAGCTGATGACTCGACCCGGGTGGCGATAGTCATGCAAGCCGCCGCGACGCTCGGTGCCGGGCCCGAGTCGCTCGACGAGGTGGAACGTTCGGGCCTGCTTCAGGTGCGCGGGTCACACATCGAACTGCGCCACCCGCTGGTGCGTTCGGCGATCTATCAGGGCGTGACGAGCCGCGCCCGGCGTGCGGCTCACTCCGCTCTGGCTCAGGTCATGGTCACGGCCGAGGATGCGGACCGCCGGGCCTGGCACCTCGCCGCCGCGGTGGATGAACCGGACGACATGGTCGTCGCAGAGCTCGATGGGGTGGCGGATCGTGCTCAACGGCGTGGCGGCTACGAGGCGGCAAGCTCCGCGCTCGAACGCGGCGCCCAGCTGAGCGTCGAGGACGAGGACCGCGCGAGGCGGCTGTTTGCCGCGTCGATGAACGCGTGGCTGGCCGGGCAGATGGGTAGAGCGGCCACGCTGGCTCAGGACGCTCGGCACCGCACCGCCGACCCACTCCTGTGCTCCGACCTTGACCGCCTCCGTGGCCGAATCGAATTCAACGTCGGATCCGTCCCCGCGGGTATCCGCATCTGGACCCAAGCGGCCCGCGACGTCGCCGACGCTGACCAGCAACGGGCCCGCGAAATCGCGATGATCGCGACGGCGGCATCCACGTTCGTTCAGGCCGGCGACCGTACCGATCTTGATCCGAGCGACCTGCCTGGAGGTGTCGGGCCTGACGCGGGGGCTCGCGAGCGGTGCTTTGCCGGTCTGCTCGTCGGATTCCACGGACTGTTGCGCGGTGACATGCACACCGCGGCAACATCGCTGCGCGCGGCGCTCGACGACGGCAAGGATCTGACCGAGACGGACCTGCTCACCAACATGGGCATCGCCGCCTTTCATCTGGGCGATGACGAGTCTTTCCGGCGCTGCTTCGCCAGGTTGCTTGCCCAGTCGCGCGACAGCGGCGCCGTCGGCCTGGTGCTGTTCGCGCTGCCGCGCCTCGCCCTCGCCGATCTAGCCGCCGGCCAGTGGAGCAGCGCAACGGCCAATGCCACTGAAGCACTCCACCTTGCCCGCAGCATCGGTCAACCTGCACTGACCGCGATGCCGCTCGCCGAGCTGGCACTGCATGCGGCGCATCGCGGCGACGACGAGTACGACGGCCTGCTTCGGCAACTCGATGACGTGATGGCCGGCCAGACCAACACAGGGATCCTCGGAGTACTCGTCGCGGACACCAGACGCTGGGCGCAGGGGTGCCACGACGCACTCGCCGCACAGTCCGCCTCGGCACTGCATCACCTCGAGCACATGAACCAGCCGGCGCTGATGCGGCTAGCGGACTACGACCGGCTCGAAGCCGCCACGCGGGTGGGGCGCCCGGAGACCGCCGCCGCCTGGCTCGCTGAGCTTGAACTGTTCGCCGACGAGGTCGCCACACCGCGCGCACGAGCCATCGTCGCGTACGGCCGGGCGCTCACATCCGATGGAGCGACTGCGGAGGCGTATTTCCGTGCCGCGCTCGAACACCAGGCCGCTGCGGCACGACCCTTCGAAGCCGCCCGCACCCACCTCGCCTACGGCGAGTTCCTGCGCCGCGCTCGCCGCCGCGTCGACGCGCGCGACCATCTGCGCGCCGCGCTGAACACGTTTGAGGACATCGGCGCCAGGCCGTGGGCCGAACGCGCCCGGCAGGAGCTGCGTGCTTCGGGAGAGTCGGCCCGCAAACGCGACGAGTCGACCACTACCAACCTGACCGCTCAGGAGCGGCAGGTGGCACGGTTCGTCGCCGGCGGCCTGTCCAATCGTGAGGTGGCAGCCCAACTCTTCCTTAGCCCACGCACTATTGACTTCCACCTGCGCAACGTCTTCGCCAAGACCGGCGTGAGTTCTCGGGGCGAGCTCGCGCGGCTCACGCTGGAGTAGCCGCCAACCCCGGCGATCTCGCCGATTCGATCGAGCCGCACGCTGCTTAGCGTCGACGGCGTGCTCACCCTGCCGTGGACCGTCACCCATTCCAGCCCGGACGGCGCTTGCACCGTCATCGTCGGCCGACTACCGCTGCGGACCTACCGCGACCTGCCCGCGATGGTGTCCTGGACGCGACGTACGCGGCGGAGCCTCGTGGCCGCTCCGGGGCTCGCCGGGCACGCTGCAGCGGTTGAGTTGTCGGCTCCGGCGCTGTGGATCATGTCCGCGTGGACGAACCGGGCTGATCTCGTCCGCTTCGACCGCAGCGCCCAGCACCAAGCCGCCAAGTCAGCTCTGAGCCCCCGCCTGTGGCCGCCGACCTTCGCCGTCTGGACCTGCCGGCCGGCCGATCTCCCCGTCACCTGGGCCGAGGCGCGTCGACGTATCGACGGCACGTCGCCGACCACGTAGGCCGGTCCTCCCTCGGTTTCACGCGGCCGATACCGGCGATTTCCCCAGTGCGAGTGCGGACCCACCCAGGCGAGGGTCAACCCACCAAGCCACCTACCGCGGGGAGTCGTCATGACCACCACCGAACACCAGGCCGAACCGGCACGCGTGCACGGGCGTCACGGGCCGCAGGTCGACGACGCCCCCGGTGCCGAGGACGGCGCCCGCCGACCCTGGACCGTCCTCATCCTGGCGCTCGCGGCCCAGGTGCTCGTCGTCCTCGACATCTCCGTCGTCAACACCGCGCTGCCCACCATCGGGCGCTCGCTCAGCCTGCGAAGCGCGGACCTGCAGTGGCTCGTCACCGCCTACCTGTTGACCTCCGGCGGCGGGCTGCTGCTCGGCGGACGGGTCGCTGACGTGTTCCTGCGCCGGCGCGTGTTCCTGGCCGGCATGGCGATCTTCACGACCGCATCCATGGCGAGCGGGATGGCAGGCACCGCGGGCGTGCTGATCGCTGCTCGCGCGGGCCAGGGCCTCGGTGCAGCCCTGATGACCCCGGCGGCGCTGTCGCTGATCATGACGACCTACAGCGGGGCGCAGCGCGCCAAAGGCCTCGCCATGTGGAGCGCGGTGGGCAGCATGGGGATCGCGGCCGGTGTTCTGTTCGGTGGCGCGCTGACGACCTGGGCTGGCTGGCAGATGATCTTCTGGATCAATGTCCCGGTCGGCATTGTCGTCCTGGTCGCCGGATGGCTGGCGCTTCCCAAGCAGGCGGCCGCGCACGGCATGGCGAAGCAGCTCGACCTGCCGGGCGGGCTCACCGTCGTCGCCGGGCTCGGAGCCATCATCGTTGGAATCCAGTCGATCACGAGCCGCGGTTGGACGTCGCCCGCCACGATCGGCGCGTTCGCGCTCGCGGCGGTCCTGCTGAGCGCGTTCATCCGGATCGAGCAGCGTGCCCGCACACCGCTGGTCCCCCCGCACACCTGGCGGATCCGGTCACTGGTCGCCGGCAGCGGCACGATGGCCGGCGTTACCGCCGTTCTTGTCGGGGTCATCTTCCTGACCTCGATCTTCTGCCAGACCGTTCTCGGATACTCGGCGGTGCGGACCGGCGTCGCGTTGGTTCCGCTCGCACTGGCGATCACCGCCGCTACGCACGTGGCCCGGCACGTGCTGGCACGCACTTCGGCGCGCAACGTCGCGGCGTCCGGCCTCGCCGTGACCGCCGCTGGTGCCTTCCTGCTCCAGCGGGCCTCAACGCATCCCAGCTATCCCGCGGTGCTGCCCGGCCTGGTCGTGCTGGGCCTGGGTGCGGGGGTCGTGTTCGTCGCCGTGTTCA
>JAVHVL010000630.1:0-4397 GCA_032160565.1 Pseudonocardiales bacterium
AGGTGCCGTCGGGGTTCTGGCGGATGGTGACGGTGGTGGTGGCGTGCGGGTCGGTGGGGAGTTGGGCGGCGCTGGGCACCGAGCAGGTGTTGCCCAGGTACCGGCAGAACGTGTTGCCGGTGGGTCGTAGCTGATCGCTCACCTGCGGCGGCCCGCAATCCACCGTCTTGACCACCGGAACCGGACCGCCCTTGCCAGATGACGGCGAGCTCGAGTTCCCGGCATCGCAACTCGCTTCGCCGGCGATCACTAGCGCACCGTCGCCGCCATGGCCATCAACGGCGCTGCCGCAGGCTTCGGTCGCCGCATACGCCACGGTCCCTGGGACTGGTGCGCCGACTACCGAAAGCCAGCCGAGCAGTACGCCAGCCATCAGCCCGAGGACACGGATTCTCATTTGCTGGGTGCTCCGAATTCGACGATGATCCAGTGGCCTGACTGCCAGGAGACAAACACCAATGAGGTGTAGGGATTCTCCGGCTGGATCGTCGTCGGAGCCGACGATGGCCGAGAAATGACCGCCCGGTCCTGCCGCAGCTGAATTTCGGCGACGAGCTCGGACTTGTAACGGAAATCGCCTGTCACGAGCCGGCCGGACACGAGATGTACTCGGGCGCCGCGTTCGATGCCGTGATCGTGGTTCAACTTGTCTAGCGCGGAAATGTTGCGCTTGCAGGCTTGGCAGCTCGCGGAACTGATCTTCTCCACCAGGTACGCATCGTTGGTGGCGAAACCCCAATCCAGGGCCTTGATGAAGTAGGTCGCGAAGGCCAGGGCGCCGCCCGGGGAGTGTTCTTTAGCGGCGTCGGGGAGCACGGGTGGCTTCTCGCCGGGGCGGACGTTCGGCCCCGTGCTGAGCGGCCCGGTGCGGCTGGGCGACGGTGATGGCGACGGTGATGGCGACGATGATGGCGAGGAGGCCGCCGAAGCGGACGGCGTGTCCGGCGGCGGTGGTGGTGTCGACGTGCGGGTGGCGCCGCCGCCCGTGCACGCGGCGGCCAGCATCAGGACAACTGCCGCGATCGGTAGAAATCGACTCCGCACGGCCAAGATCGTGCCAGATCACCTAGCTCGTGCACAGCCGACAACCAGCCGCTGTGGACAACCACGAACTCGATACCCGGGGTGCCTCCTGCGGCACCCCGCGCATCAAGATCGCGGCTTGGTGAGGGTGAACTGCGCTACGTCGAGGTAGCCACTGCGGAAACCGGCCTCGGAGTAGGCCAAGTACAGCGACCACATCCGGCGGAACGTGTCGTCGAAACCCAGGGCAGCGACGTCGGCCGCGCGCGCCTCGAAGCGTTCCCGCCACCGGCGCAGCGTCTCGGCGTAGTGCCGGCCGAAGGCGTACCGGTCGGCGACGCGCAATGACGTCACGTGGGACAGCACCCGCTCGATGGCCTCGACGGAGGCCAGCTGCCCGCCCGGGAAGATGTACTTGCGGATCCAGGTGAAAGTGTCCCGCGTGGCGCGCACGGTGTGGTCGTCCTGCAGGATCGCCTGAAGTCCGACACGTCCGCCGGGCACGAGCAGGCGGTCGATGGTGCCGAAGTACTCGTCCCAGTGGTTGGCGCCGACCGCCTCGATCATCTCGACGCTGACCACGGCCTCGTAGTTCCCCTGCGCCTCGCGGTAGTCCTGCAGCAGGACGTGGGCGTGGTCGGTGAGTCGCGCCGACTCGATGCGTTCCCGGGCCAGCTCGGCCTGCTCGACGGAGATCGTGAGCGACGTGACGTCAGCGCCGCGACGAGCGGCCCGGATCGCCAGCTCCCCCCAGCCTGTGCCGATCTCGAGCAGCCGGGTGCCCTTCTGCACGCCGGCGGCGTCCAGCAGGCGGTCCACCTTCCGCCGCTGGGCGTCGGCGAGATCCTCGTCGGAGCCGTAGGGCTCGCCGTTGAAGATGGCCGAGGAGTAGGTCAGCGACTTGTCGAGGAACGTCTTGAACAGGTCGTTGGACAGGTCGTAGTGGTGCTGGATGTTCTTGCGCGCGCCCTCGACGGTGTTGTCGTGGTGGTCGGGCAGCCGCAGCAGCACCGCGTGCCGCATCCGCTGCAGCACCGACGGCACCAGTTCGCGCATGTTGGCGGCGAACGCCGCGAGCACTGCAGTCAGGTCGTCGGCCGTCCAGTCCCCGGCCATGTATGCCTCGCCGAAGCCGATCGTGCCGGTGGCCCCGAGGCGCTGGTAGAAGGAGTCCGGCCGTACCAGGTGCAGCGCCGGGTCGGCCGCGGAGCCGCCGCCGTAGCTGCGGCCACCGGGCTCGACCACCCGCAGCGGCAGCCGCCCCGCGGCGCTGCGAAAGATGCGTTGCGCGATCGCGGCGCGCACCGGCAAGTGGGGCACGGCCACCACATCCGGCCATAGCTGGGGGTCGATGCCGCGCGGCGCGGGTGCGGCGCGGGTGGTGTCGAGGATGCTCACGCTCGCTGCCCTGATCCTTCCGCCGGTGTGGCTCAATCAGACGACGAGCGAGCCCTGCCCGGCAAGTGCTCTCACCAACACGTTTGCCGTGTCGCCCCGGGTTGTTCTTCCCACGGATTGACCGAACAGCACACCGAGGACGAATCCGGCGGTGAGCTCGTGCCATACCGTGGCGCGGCGCAGCATGGCATGCCGGTCGCCGGACACGCTGACGTACGCCGCCGACCCCGCCACCGCCGCGGCACGTTGCACGTACGCGGCCGATGCCGCGGCACTAGTGACGCGGTCGCGGCTGCCGTGCGCCAGGAGGATGCGACGGCCGGCGAGCTGCTCGACCGGATCGCCCGGCTCGATCCACGGCGCGACGCCGACGACGGCCCGGACGTTCGCCTGATCCGCGGCGTACAACGCGGTGCGCCCGCCCATCGAGTGGCCGACCATGGCGACCGGCACGTCCGGGAAGCGCACCGCCAGCTGGTCCAGCGCCCAGCGGGCGTCGGCCACCGGCGCGTGCGCGTCGCCGTTCCAACCGCGCACGGCGAACCGCAGCCGGGCGACGGCCAGCCCGTGCTCGCTGCCGGCACGTCGCAGCACTCGCGCGAACGGCAGCATCCGCAGCACGGCGAGCTGGTTCGCGCGTACCGGCAGTTCGCTGACCGCACGGCCGCCGTGCAGCAGTAGGGCGACGCCGCGCACCGACCGTGGACCTGCAACCGACAGCGCCGGCCCCGCGGTCACCGCGGGCAGGTGGTGCCGGCCGGTGGCACGGTGCCGTCAATGAGGTAGTCCTCGACGTGCTTGTCGATGCACGAGCTCCCCTCGAGGAAAGAGGTATGCCCCTGGCCGTCCCAGGTGAGCAGGCGCGCGTTGCCCATGGTCTTGGTGAGGTCCTTCGCGCCTTGGTAGGGAGTCGCCGGATCATGGACGTTGCCGATCACGAGCACCTTCTGCGGCGTCGCGGCCGTGGCCAGCGGGATGGGCGTGCGCTTCGGCTGCCACTGCTGGCAATTGAACAGCGAGGGCGCTGCCCACGGGCCGAACATCGGATAAGCCTTCGCCCACTTCGCCGCGGTGGCCTCAATCGTGCTGTCCGACGGGCCGGGCTTCGAGTCATTGCACGCGATCGTCGTGTTCGCGTCGCTGATGTTGCTGTACGTGCCGTCCGAGCTGCGCTGGTTGTACTGGTCGGCCAGGGCGAACAACCCCCGCGCGTCGCCGCCGCGCGCCGCTATGAGGGCCGAGCCGAGCGCGGACCACTCCGACCGCGAGTACAGCGCCGACAGCACCCCGGTGAGGACGATCGCGCCGGTGGCGCTGCGGGTCTCGCCCGGCGCACTGCTCTTGATCGGTGTCGTGTTGGCCTGTTTGACGAGGTCGTAGACGACCTGCCGTGGATTGCTGAGGACCTGGCACGCGGCACGTGCCGCGCAGTCCGCGGCGAACTGGTCGAACGCCCCCTCGAAGCCCGCCAGCTGGTCGGCGAATGAGGTGATGTCGTCGGTCAACGGGTCGACCGCCCCGTCGAGGACGGCCACTCGGACGTTGTGCGGGAACAGGTGCGCGTACACCGAGCCGAGCTCCGTGCCGTAGGAGAAGCCGAGGTAGTTCAGCTGCTGCCCGCCGAGCGCTTGGCGGATGCGGTCCATGTCGTTGGCCGTCTGAACCGTGTTGTACTGCGCCAGCGCGGGGCCGTACTTCGCCTGGCACCCGGTGGCGACCCCCTTGGCCAGCTCCTTGGCCTGGACGAACCCGGCTTGGGTGAGGATGTCCGGCGAGGCGGCGTTGAGCTTGTCCTTCTCGCTGTCGCTGATACAGGCGATGGGGGACGACAGCCCGACGCCGCGCGGATCGAAGCCGACGATGTCGAAGGAGCCGAGCAGCCGGTCGGAGACTTGAAGGGCAAGCTGGACGGCGAGTTCGACGCCAGACCCGCCGGGGCCACCGGGGTTGACCGTCAAGGCGTTGCCGGACGTGTT